>DATEOL010000141.1:0-12246 GCA_035274025.1 Gemmatimonadales bacterium
CGCGACCGTCCAGCGGTGGTCGAGGGCCCAGGCCACCACCTTCTTGTACCCAATCGCGCGGCGGTTGAACCACTCGTTGAACCGGTCCAGCTTCCGCGTGATCCAGGCCCGCTTCTCCGGCGCCACATGCGGATCGGGCCAGTACGCCGAGAGCATCGGGTCGAGCGAGAACGACACCATCAGCGATACCAGCACCGAGCAGGCGATGGTGAGCGCGAAGGGCTTGAACCACTGGCCCGATTCGCCGGTGAGGAACGCCACCGGGATGAACACCGCGAGGATCGAGAAGGTCGTCGCCGCGACGGCGAGGCCGATTTCATCGGTGCCGTCGTGCGCGGCCGTGAAGTGGTCTTTCCCCATCTCCACGTGTCGCACGATGTTTTCGCGCACCACGATCGCGTCGTCGATCAGGATGCCGATCGCGAGCGAGAGGCCGAGCAGCGACATCATGTTGAGGGTGAAGCCGAACGCGGCCACTGCCATGAAGGACGCCAGCACCGAGACCGGCAGCGCCAGGCCGGTGATGACCGTCGAGCGCCACGAGTTGAGGAAGAGGAACACAACGCCCACGGTCAGCATGGCGCCCAGCACCAGGGCCTCCTCGACGTTCCCCACCGAGGCATCGACCCGGGTGCCGGCATCGCGCACCACGTCGATTTTCACGTTCGCGGGCATGCGCTTCTGCACCTCGACGATCCGCGCGAGCACCCGCTCCGCGACGTCCGTCGTGCTGTAGCCCTTGGCCTTCTTGATGTCGATGCCGACCGCTTCCTTGCCATTGTAGAGGGCGAGCGTCCGCTGCTCCTCGGCGCCATCCTTCACTTCGGCGACATCGGCCAGCCGGACCAGCCGGCCATTCCGCTCGGAGACCACGAGCTGGGCGAATTCTTCCGGCGTAGTCAGTCGGCCCCGGAGCCGGATCGACCGCTCCTCCAGCTGGGTCTCCAGCCGGCCCACCGGCGCGGCCATGTTCTGGAGCTGCACCGCGGTCACCACCTGGGCCACGCTGACGCCGGAGCTCTGCAGCGCGTCGGGGTGGAGCTCGATCGTCATCTCCCGCTCGCGCTTGCCCGACACCGTCACCTCGGCCACGCCCGCGAGCGAACGGAGCTCGCGCGTGATGCCGGGGTCGGCGAGCCGGGTTAGCTCGGTCGGTGTCAGCACCTCGGACGACAGAGCCAGCGACACGATCGGGATGTCGGTCGGGCTGAACTTCCGGATGATCGGCTCCTCCATTTCGGTGGGGAGGTCGTTCCGGATTCCCGAGATCGCGTCGCGGATGTCCTGGGTCGCTTCCAGCAGCGGCTTCTCGAAGATGAACTGCACCGTGATGAACGCGATGCCGTCCTCGGCCCGCCCGGTCAGCTTCTTGACACCGCTGATGCCCGCGATCGCCTCCTCGATCGGGTCGAGCAATTCCTTCTCGACCGTTTCCGGTGACCCGCCGGGATAGATCGCCGCCACCGTCACGAACGGCGGGGCGACCTCGGGGAACTCATCGGTCTTGAGCGTGAACGCCGAGAAGGTGCCGAACACGACCAGCGCCACCATCACCACTACCGTGATGATGGGCCGGCGAATGGCAAAATCCGATATGACCATGGGGCCCTACTCCTTCCGTACCAGCACTGGAGTCCCCGCCGCGACGCTCATCGCGCCGCCGATCAGCACCGTGTCGCCGCGGGCGAGTCCGCCCGTGACCTCGATCAGTGCGCCGACTTCGTCCCGCATTCCGAGCTGGACCGCGACCATCTCGACCTTGCCGTCCTTGATGCGGCGCGCCGTCGGCGTGGCACCGCGGAGGTCGACCGCGGAGATCGGCACCGCGATCGTCTTCCGCGCTTCGGTCACCACCCGACCCTTGGCGAAGAGTCCCGCCACCAGCGCACCGGAATTCGGGATGTTGACCACGATCCGCACCTGGCGTGTGCCCGGGTCGACCTCGGGGCTCACCCGTTTGACCGTGCCCTGGAAGGTCTGCGCGTCGTAGCCCGACACGTCGAAGTCGACCGTCGAGCCGATCTTGATGGTGCCGAGCGCGCTCACCGGGACCGACGCTTCGAGCTGCATGCTGCGGGGGTCGACCACGGTGAACATCTCGGTGCCCATGGTCATCACGTCGCCCACGCTCACCTGGCGCCGGCTCACGACGCCGCTGAACGGCGCGGTGAGCCTGGTCTTCTGCCACTGCTTCTGCGCCGCCGCCGCGGACGCCTTGGCGCTCTCGAGCTGCGCCTCCGCGGCCCAGAGCGCGCGATCGGCGAGCTCGACGTCGCGCTCCGCCACCGCGCCGCCCGCGAGCAGCCGCTTGGTGCGCTCCGCTTCCTTCCGCGCGACCGCGGCCGCGTTCTCGGCCGAGACCAGCATGCTCTTGGCCGAGGCGACCTGTTCCGCGATGACCGACTCGTCGAGGGTGCCGAGGACCTGGCCGGTCTTCACCGCCTGGCCTTCCTCGACATTGACCGAGATCACGCTACCGGAGACTTCCGCGCGGATCGTCGCCGAGCGTTCGGCGGTCAGGTCCCCGGAGATCGACGGGCCACTCCGCAGCGTGACCGTGTCGATCACCGTCACGTTCTCCGGCGGCACCGTGACCGAGGGATGCTCGACGGGAGGCGCCTCCGCGTCGGAGCGTCCGCCGCACGCCGTGGCGGTGGTTGCGGCAGTGAGCGCCGCGAGAATGCCGAATCGATGTGTGCGCGTCATCATGGAGTCTGTCCCGGAATGCTGCTTGTCTGGACCGGCTGGGCCCGCTGCTGCACCCGCTGTTGAGCCTGCAATACTTGCTGTCCCGTGATCGTCGGGAGGTTCGCGATCGGCAGGGCGGGGAGGAGGGCGACCCGCACCCGCGCCACGCCCAGCGACCTCGCCGCCTCGAGCCGGATCGATTCCGCCGACGCCAGGGCTCCGCGCGCATCGAGCAGCTCGGTCTGGGTCGAGAGCCCCTCGCGGAAGCGGAGGTCGGCGATTTCGTACGCCCGCTGCGCCTGCTGCACCGTGCCTTCACTCGAAGCCCATGCCGCCTGCGCCGCCTCGAGCTGCGCGATGGCGCTCCGGGTATCGACCTCGGCAAGCTCGGTCACCTGCTGCAGCCGCGACCGCGCCTCACGCACGCCGGCCTCGGCCACGACCTTGTCGCCCTTGATCCGCCCGCCGGTGACGATCGGGAAGTTGATCCCGAAGCCGAAGTTCCAGTTGGTGAAATAGGTCGGCGCCAACGGGTCGTAGTTGCTCGGGTAGCCGACCCGCCCGTACTGCGACGTGAGCTGGAGCTGCGGCCACACCTGCGACTTGGACGCCTTCCAGAGTCCTTCCTGTCCGTCGAGCGCTTCCGAGGCCTGGCGCACCACGATGCGATCGGCGACGACGGTGTCGGCTGGCCGCGCCAGCAGGTTCGCCAGGGTCGGCGAATCGGCGAGCGTGGTGTCGATGATCGACGTCGTCAGCGTGATCGGCTGATTGAGCGGAATACCGAGCTGGCGACGGAGACCCATGTAGGCCACGTCGCGATCGACCCGCCGCGCGATCACGATGGTGCGCGCGTTGTCGCGAGCGACCCTGGCGCGAAGGAGATCGAACTCGGGCTGGGTTCCCGCGGCGCGGCGCTGCTCGGTTTGCCGCAGCGTCGTGTCCGCCTGCTCCTGCGAGATCTGCGCGATCCGCACCTGGAGATCGGCCGCAACCGCGTCGTAATAGGCCTGCACGACTTCGAGGGTCACCTGCGCCTGCGCGCTGGTGAGGCCGAGATCGGCGGTACGACGCGTCGCATCGGCGTACTGCTTCTGCCCCGAGATCCGGCCCCCGGTGAAGAGCGACCAGTTGAGGTTGAGGCCGAGGCTGTAGGTGTTCCGCTGGCCGAACGGGAGCTGGCTGGTGCTGCCGCCATCACCACCGGTGCCGCTCGAATCGCCGCCGAAGGAGAAGCCTTCGAACTGCGAGCGGAGCAGGCGGGAGTAGCCCAGGGTGCCGGAGATCTGCGGCCAGCGCTCGTAGACCGAGCGATACTGCTCGCCGCGGGCGCGATAGACGCTGGCGTTGGCGAGCTCGAGCGTCTCGCTGGCGGGATTCGCCATGCGAATCGCGTCCTCGAGCGAGATCCCGCGCCCCGCTGGCTGCTGCGCGTCGAGCGGAGCCGCGAGAATGCCAAGGAGCACGATGAGACGAAGCGACGATGAGACGATGAGACGCCGTGACGATGAGACGATGGTCATGACGCCCTCAACGTGCCTGCGTGCTTCTCGATGCCAATCCCGCGAAGGAAAAAGTCCACGTACCCCTCCAGCGTTTTCTCCTGGCTCTTCGCATACGACGACGGGGTGAAGACCCGCCCCAGCGCATCGGAGAAGAGCGCGCCCAGGAACATCGGGGCCACAATCTCAGGGTCGAATGTCACGGTCGTGAATCCACCGCTCCGCAGCTTATGAAGCCAGTCCTGCAGCTGGATCACCGATTTCCTTGTCGGGGTCGAGTCCGGGATGATCTCGGGGTGCTCGGTCATCTCGGCCATGCAGGCGCACATGAGGGAGCGCATCTGGACCATGTGGTCGTAATGCTCGCGGGCCCACGCGAGCAGCTCGGCGCGGGGGCGTGCGGGGACTTCGGGCAGGGCAGGGATCACCGGTGCCAGGTCCTGCCGGGAGATCGCCTCGTGCAGGAGCTTGTCCTTCGACCCGAAGTGACGGAACAGCGTGATTTCATTCACCCCCGCCTCCTGGGCTATTCGGCGGGTGGTGGCGCCGCGGAAACCGACTTCAGCGAAGACGGTGACGGCGGCCCGGAGGATCTTTTCGCGGACATCCATAGGGCGGGAAGCGTAACAGAACGGCACACTGCAAGCAAGTATGTACTTGCTAGCACCAACCGCCTAGCCCCGCTAGCTTGGCCGCCATGCAGCGCCTGCTCGTCCCGCTGGTCTTCGCGATCGTTGCCTGCGGCAAGGAGCCCAAGGTCCCGCAACAGCTCCTCGATGCGGGCGTCACCGCGGCGCCGGACGTGATCATGCATCCGGCGGCGGTGGTCTTCTGGCTCCGGGACGTGGATACCCTGGAGGCCGATTCCGCCGTGGCTGCGGTGCAGGACCTCACCAGCATGTCGGAGGACCTGGTTGACCTGCTTTCGGACACCGACGTCACGGTCTACTTCACCACCCGCAGTCGTATATATGTGCGCGCGCGGCTGGCGCCCCGGCGGGTCGTCACGCTCAACGGGCTCGATTTTCCCTGGGGAGTGGTGTTCGTGGAGCCGGGGTACGCCGAGCAGATCGTGACCGGTCCCGTCGCCCCCCCGGATTTCAGGGACATGGTCTACGACTATTTCGGACTGGACGACGAGAGGCCTTCAGGCCCGATCGCATTGGGAAAGATTCCGTAGGGGCCGGGCACTGCCCGTCCTTCGGCCGACAAACGGTTCCTCGCCTTATCCCCAACAGCGTTTTTTGTGACCGCACACCAGTCAAGTCCGGGGCTTTAGGTAGACCTCGGCTCGATCTGCGTCGCGGTTGGTACAACCAGTTGTGAATGGCTAGTGCCCAACAGGTGTCTGTCACAAGAAAACGTCTTTAATATTCCGGCCGAGTTACCAACCCGGTGTGCACGAACCAAGAGGGGCCAGGCATGCCTGCCGGGCCCCTCTTTGCTCGGTGCTCTGTGCTCTTTACGTCTTCGTCTGCCGTGATTTCCAGAGAATAAAGGCGGGAATCCCCGCCCCCATGATCCCGAACGCGATCGCGGTCTGTTGCCAGGGCTGCTGCACGATCGTATTCCCCACGATCGCCGCGGCGCTCAGGATGAAGATGATCGGGGTGATCGGATATCCCGGCACCTTGAACGGCCGCGGCCAGTCGGCGCGGGTCTTCCGGAACCGGATCACGCAGGCCGCCGCGATCGCGTAGAAAATCCAGGCGACGAACACCACGTAGCCCAGCAGCTGCTGGAACGTCCCCACCAGCGAGTAGATCGCCGCGACCGCCGCCCCCGCGGCCACCGCGAAGGCCGGTGTCCCGAACCTCGGGTGCACCTCACCCAGCTTCTCGAAGAAGACCCGGTCGCGGGCCATGGCGAAATACACCCGGGGCATCGTGAGCAGCACCGAGTGCGCCGCGCTCATCATGGAGATGATGATCGGGATCGCGATCAGCGTGGCCGCGGTCGGGCCGAACACCAGGTTCATCGAGTCGGCGGCGACGGTCGACGACTTGGCGACGCCATCGGGGCCCAGCGCCGCGATGTAGGCGACGTTGGCCAGCACGTAGATCACGATCAGCGCGACGGTGCCGATGATGAGGCCCGACGGCAGGTTCTTCTGGGGATCCTTCACTTCGCCCGCCGAGAACGTCACGTAGCTCCAGCCCTCGTAGGCCCAGAGTACCGAGATCATCGCGAGTCCGACGCCGGAGAGCACCGCTCCGTTGATGTCCGCCGGCCAGAGGCTCCCGACCTGCTTCCAGCCGCTGCCGAGCAGGGGCAGGGAGACGATGATGAAGGCGAGCGCGCCCACCTTGAGCGCGGTCGCCACGTTGAGCGCGCGGACCGAGATCCTGGTGCCGCGGATGTTGATCACCGCGATGATGGCGACGAGCAGCACCGACACGATCTTCCGGACCGGCTCGCCCATCGGGATGAACGCCTGGAGATACTTGGACGACGCGACCGCAAGCGTGGCGATGGTGCCCGCACAAATGCAGAAAAAGATCACCCACCCGTACAGGAAGGCGAGCACCGGGCCGAACGCGTCGCGGATGTAGAGGTAGAGTCCCCCCGCGTGCGGCTGCATCGCGCCCAGCTCGGCGTAGGTGAGCGCGCCGAGCAGGGAGAGAAACCCGCCGAAGAGCCACGCCACCATCGCGAGGCCGACCGACCCGCCCGATTGGGTGAGAACGCCGCCCGGCACCAGGAAGATGCCGGAGCCGATGACGCTGCCGACGACCAGCAAGGCAACATCATTCCGGCTGATGGTTCTTTGAAGCTCAGTGCTCATTGGGCGGCCGGGGCGGGCAGGGGGCCGGGCGGGCAGGCGGGCAGAAACGCGACGGGCCGACGGGCTGACGGGCTGACGGGCAGTAACTGCCGCACCGGAAGGGTCATTCGTGATTTCCGTCGTTGGATGTGATCCTGAAGTTCAGGCGGTCCGCCTGCCCGCCTTTTACCAGCGCCCGCGCTCCCCGACCCGTTCAATGACTTGCGACAGTCGCTCCGCCGCGTTGTGCCAGTTGCTGTGCACCGCCGCTTCGGCCTTCTCGGGGTGACCCGACTGGATCGAGCTCACGATGTCCTCGTGCTCGCGGGTCGAGGTCACGATCTCGCCGGTGAGGAAGCTCACGTACAGCCGCTCGTAGCGCTCGGCCTGCGGCTTCACCGCGTGATGCAGCGCCTTGAGCCGCGATCCCGCGGCCGCGGCGACGTACGCGCCGTGGAACTTCTCGTCCAGCTCGTAGAGCCGGTCGTGATCGGGACGCTGGGCTTGGGAGATCTTGCGGAACTCGACGTTGCACGCGCTCATCTCCCTGGCGAGCGCGTTGCGCTGCGACTGCGGCATCTGCGCGGCGAGACGGGCCGCGAGTCCCTCCAGCACCGCCACGATATCGAAGACCTCGGTCGCGTCCTCCCGGGTGAGCGGCGCCACCGTCGGCCGCGACTGCCGCATCGACGGCGAGTCGACGATGTACCCCTCCTGCTGCAGCCGCTGTAGCGCCCCGCGCACCGGCGTCCGGCTCACCTCGAAACGGGTCGCGATATCGGTTTCCACCAGGCGGCTGCCCGGCGCGAGGCGACCGTGGACGATCAGGGTACGGAGCTGCTCATACACCCGCTGGGGTCGATCCTTCCGTGCCGCCGCCCTGCTGGTCGCGCCGCGAACCGCCATTCTGGCCTCCAGGGTGCGATGGGTGGGGATTGGATTTACTTCTGGATACAAAAATGTACTGGCGCCACGACTGGACGCTAGTCGGATAAGGCGGTTAGGGCGGATAAGGCGGATAGGGCGGATAAGGCGGATAGGGACAAGGGGAAATTCCACACTCCGTCTCAACCGCCTATCCGCCTTATCCGCCTTATCCGCCTTATCCGTCAGTGCGCCCGATATCCGGGCCCCCGGACAATCATCCCCGGCTTGGCGCCGGTGTGCTTCCCGTCCCGCACCACCGTCACTCCGTTCACCAGCACATACTTCATCCCGACCGAGAGCTGGTGCGGCTTCTCGAACGTCGCCTTGTCCGCGATGGTGTTCGGATCGAACACCACGATGTCCGCCCGCATCCCGTTCTTGAGCACCCCGCGGTCACCGATCGAGAGCCGCGTCGCCACCGCGGACGACATCTTCCGGATCGCTTCCTCGAGCGGCATCACCTTCTCGTCCCGCACGTACTTGCCGAGAATCCGCGGATAGTTGCCGTATGACCGCGGGTGCGTGAGGCCCTTCGCGCTGTCGGGATCGCTCCCGCCCGCGTCGGTGCCGAACTTCATCCACGGCTGCTTGAGCTTCGTCTTGACGTTCTCCTCGCTCATCATGAAGTAGACCGTGCCGATTCGCTGCTCCTCCGAGATCAGCAGGTCGCGCACCGTCTCCTCCCAGTCCTTGCCCATCATCTGCGCGATCTCATCCAGCCGCTTGCCGACATACTTCTGGTTCTCCGGCTTGTTGAGCCCGAGCACGAGCACGCCGTTCGGCGTCCCCAGCTGGCAGAGCGCTTCCCACTCGTCCTGCACCCGGTCCATCTCGGCGCGGATCTTCGCCCAGGTCGCCGGGTCCTTGAGGTTGCTGAAGAGCTTGCCGTCCGCCGAGGCCCAGGGCGGGAGGCAGGCGGACAGGCCGGTGCCGCCGGCCACGTAGCTGTACATGTCGGCCTGGATGTCCTGTCCCGCCGCGCGCGCCGAATCGATCTTGGCGATGGCCGAGCTGGTCTTGTGCCAGTTCCGCTGTCCGCCCGCCTTGAGGTGATAGATCTCGACCGGCACGCCGGCCTCGCGACCGATCCGCAGCGCCTCGTCGATCGCCTGGAGCCAGGCATCGGCCTCGGAGCGCATGTGGGTGATGTAGACGCCGCCGTACGGCGCGCTCGCCTTGTTGATCTCGATCAGCTCTTCGGTGCTGGCGTAGTTGCCGGGCGGATAGATGAGCGCGGAGCCGATGCCGAAGGCGCCGTCTTCCATCGCGTTCCGCACCACCGCGCGCATCGTGTCGAGCTCGGCGGGTGTCGCGGCGCCCTGGGCCATTCCCTTCGCATACATGCGGATGGTCGACGCGCCCACGAACGAGCCGATGTTGGGCGTCACGCCGTGGGTCTTCATGGCGGTGAGCCAGTGGTCGAAGCCGCGCGGCCCGGTGAAGTCGTGCTTCGGATCGATGCCGGTGCCCTGGTTCTGCGGTGCGTTGGTCCCGGCCTCGCCCATGATCTCTGTGGTGATGCCCTGGGTGATCTTGCCGACCACGCGGCCGTCACCGTCGAGGAAGGCGTCGCGCGAATGGCTCTGGATGTCGATGAATCCGGGGGCCACCACCAGGCCCGCCGCGTTCACCCGCTCGGTCGCCGTGGCCTTGGCCAGCAATCCGCGGGGGACGATGGTCGCGATCTTTCCGCCCCGAATGCCGATGTCCCCGTAGAACCACGCGGAACCGGTGCCGTCGACGACGCGCCCGTTTTCAATGACGACGTCGTAGCCACCGGACACCGGAGTGGGGGAAGTAGACGGGTTGTTGCTCGAACAGGCGGCGAGGAACGCGAGGAAGATCGAGGATCGGCGCATAGGAGTCGGATTGAGAGGATGTCGGCGGTCTACAGTCGACTGTCGACCGTAGACAGTCGGCAGTCTACTAGATTGCATACAAAATGAGAATCCTGCGATTCCTCCTGGCCCTCGCCCTGGTCCTCATCCTCGGCGGGGGCAGCGTCGTCCGCCTCGGTCCCCTGCCGAAGCTGGGCCCCTTCCTCGATCCTTCGCGCGGCGCCTGGAGTTTGTTGAGGGCAGCGGAATGGAAGTCGAGCGAGAAGGTCTCGATTCCCGGTCTCACGGCGCCGGTCGACGTCCGTCTCGACGACCGGGGCGTGCCCCACATCTTCGCGGCTGCCGAGCTCGATGCCTACCGGGTGCAGGGCTGGATCACCGCGCGCGAGCGGCTCTTCCAGATGGAGCTGACCTGGCGCTCCACCGCGGGCCGGCTCTCGGAAATACTTGGGCCCCGACTGCTCGCGGTCGACCAGAGCTCGCGCGCACTCGGACTCGCCCGCGCGGCGGACCGGAAGTTCGCGCTGCTCGATACCACGTCGATCGGCTACCAGGCCCTCCAGGCCTACGCCGAAGGGGTGAACGCATGGATCAGCAAGCTCAAGCCGCGCAACTACCCACTCGAGTATCGGCTGCTCGACGTGAAGCCGGTGAAATGGGAGCCTAAGTACTCCGCCTATCTGTTCGCCGAGATGGGGAAGACCCTCGCCTATAGTGATCCGGCAGAGACGAAGCTCGCGGTGGCGGCCCTGGTTGGGGCGGAAGCGGCGGAGGCTCTCGTACCGATCAACAGTCCAGTCCAGGAGCCTATTCAGCCTTCAGTCCACGCTCCTCGCTTTGCGCTCACACCTCTGCCCCCGCCGGGCTTCCCGGATTCAGCAGCGGCAGAAGCAATGGCAACCGCCTCAACCGCCCTAACCGCCCTAACCGCCGAAGGTGATGTCGAGCTCGGCTCCAACAACTGGGCGGTAGCCCCATCGCGAACCAAAGCTGGCTACGCCATTCTCGCCGGCGATCCCCATCTCCAGCTCACCCTGCCCTCCATCTGGTACGAAGCCCACATTGTCGTTCCCGGCCAGCTCGACGTCGCGGGCGTCACCCTGCCCGGCAGTCCCGGCGTCGTCATCGGGTTCAACCGCGATGTCGCCTGGTCCTTCACCAATACCGGCGGCGACGTGATGGACACGTACGCCGAGACGGTCGACGACAGCGCGAGTCCGAAACAGTACAGGCTCGATGGCGCCTGGAAGCCGATCGAGCTCCGCGAAGAGGTCTACCGCGACCCCAGGGGCAACGTCATCGCGACCGACACCGTGCGCTTCACCCATCGCGGCCCGATGCGGAAGCACGCGCACGGATGGACCTCGTTCCGCTGGACCGTGCTCGAGCCCTCGCGGGAGAGCGATCTCTTCCTTCGCGCCGCGCGCGCGACCACGGCCGACGAGTGGCTCGAGACCATGAAGGGCTACATCGCGCCGACGCAGAACGGCCTGGTCGCCGATCGGAAGGGTTCCATCGGGATCCGCTCCGCGGGATGGTATCCGGTCCGCCCCGGTGACGGTCGCGGCGATCGCATCTTCGACGGCAGCACCAGCGCGAGTGACTGGACTGGCATGCTTCCGGTCGAGCGTTATCCCCAGGCACTCCGTCCGGAGCAGGGATATCTGGCCTCCGCCAACCAGCAGCCGGTGGATCCCGAAGAGGACAATTCATACCTCGGCGCCGACTGGCCCTCGCCCTTGCGGGCGGTGCAGATCAACGCGCTGCTGCGCAAGGACTCGGCGATGACGCCGGAAGCGATCCGCCTGATGCATCGATACCCCGGGAGCCCGCGCGAGCTGCTGTTCCGTCCCGAATTCATCCGCGCCGCGAACGCCGAAGCCGCGGCGGGGCGGGGGAGTCCGAAGCTCGAGCGCGCGAAGAAGCTGCTCCAGGAGTGGGACGGCAAGTACACTGTCGACAACCAGCGCGCGATTCTCTTCGAGCTCGCGATGCGCGAGCTGCCGCGGCGGCTCTGGGACGAGCTGATCCCGCCCGGCGAGAAGTCGCCAATTCCGCGCGGCTCCCAGCCCACCCTGCGCGCGCTGCTCGATTCAGCCGGTCCCTGGTGGGACGACAAGCGCACCCCAGATTCGCGGGAGACCCGCGACGGCATTCTCGCGGCCTCCCTCGAGGCCGGACTCGACAGCGCGATCGCGGAGTACGGCGAGCCCGACGCAGGCGGATGGAACTGGGGCAAGGTGTGGCCCACCGACATCTGGCACCTGCTCCGGCTTCCAAGCCTCTCGGTGCCGGGAATCGCGGTGCAGGGCGGCCCCGAGACGATCGCCCCGGCCGGCCGTCACGGCACCCACGGCGCAAGCTGGCGCATGGTGGTCGAGCTTGGTCCCGAGGTGCATGGGTACGCGACCTATCCCGGAGGGCAGTCGGGCAATCCCGCGAGCCCCTGGTACGCGAACCGGATTCCGCAGTGGGCCAGCGGGGGACTCGATACGCTGCTGCTGCCGCACAAGCCCGACGAGATGGC
>DATEOL010000142.1:0-5173 GCA_035274025.1 Gemmatimonadales bacterium
CATCGTCACCGGTAAGCCGTGAGCCGTGAGCCGTGAGCCGTGAGCCGAATTGGATCGGTGATTCCCCACCGCCCCTGCGGCTCACGGCTCACGGCTCACGACGTTAGACTAGAAGCATGCTTGCCATGCTCGCTCTGGTCGCGACCTGCGCGGCCACTGACGCCCGGTCGGATTCCCTCGCGTCGCTTTATGGCCGCGGCCGTCCCTATGCCACGTTCCTCGCGACCGCCGAGCGGCGGAAGGAGATGTGGCAGGCCAATACGGCCTGGGGGAAGGTGAATCCCGACCTGCTGGCCCGAGGCCGCGCGCTCAAGGGACCCATCCGCCTGCTCGTCGTGCTGGAGGATGGCTGCAGCGATTCGGCCAACACGATCCCCTATCTCGCGACCTTTGCCGATTCCGTCGGCGGAACGGTCGACATCCGGCTGGTGAATTCGACCGAGGGCAAGTGGGTGATGGAGCGTCACCGGACCGCGGACGGCCGGGGTGCGACACCCACCGTCGTCATGCTCGACGCGGATGGGAATGATGTCGGCTGCTGGGTCGAGCGCCCCGCAGCGCTGGCGACGTGGATGAACGACAATCGCTCGAAGCTGAGTCAGCAGGAGCTGATGGACGGAAAGTTTGCCTGGTACAACAACGATCGAGGGGCCGAAACCGTCCGCGAAATCCTCGACATGATCGAGCATCCGGGAATGTCGAAGTGTGGGGGAAATACGTGAGCCGTTTTCACCGCACTCGCACTTCCACGCCGCCGATCGCGGCGCCTTCGACCAGGCTTGGCACGATGATTCGCACTGGATCGGAAGTCGCCCGCAATCCCTGCAGTAGCGCCGCGTCCACCTCCAGAATCCACTCCCCGGGGCGAAGGCCCATCACGTAGAACGAGCCATCCGTAAACGTGGCTACGCGACGTTCCTTGCCCGTGGCCTGGTGTCGCAAGACCAGGGTCGCGCCGGCGAGGCCCTCGAGTCCCGAGCTGGTGGAACGCGTCACCTTCCCCTCGATCACTCCGCCGGACAATACGGGGATGTCGAGCGCGGTAAACCGGTTCGGGAGCGGACTCAGCTGGATTCCCGAGAAGGCCGGGATCCACAGCGGAGAGGCCAGGGTCGTCGTATCCACGGCCGCAACCACCGGGTCGTACGCCGAAAGCGGCCAGAGGCGATACTGGCCCCGCGAGTTGGTCTTTTGCGAGTACAGCCCGACCGTCACCTGCACGTCCGGCAACGCGTATTCGCCGGCATCGAGCCGGCCGTTGGCGTTCGCGTCCATGAAGACGGTTCCCGACACTCCACCCTGCTGAACCGATGGACCGGCGTTGAACGCGACGCGACGGCTGGTCGCGTCATAGAGCAGCGAGCCCGTGACGTACTGGCTTGCGGTGTAGGAGCCGGCCGGTACGCGCTCCATGGAGGTGTAGGCGCGGACCGAAGGCAGGTCCGCGGCGAGGAAGGCGCTCAGCGTCACCTTGGTTCCGGTGAACCAGGAGCCTCCGGCCTCGAGTCGTACCCAGCGTCCGATGGGGTGACTCAGGTAGGCCGAGGCGTTCCGGGCATCGAATGGCGTGGTGAACTCGATGCCGCCTCGCGCGCTCAGGCTTCCCAGGATGGAACCGAGGTCGCGGATAGGGAGGATGACGGCGTTCACGCCATACAACGTCTGGTTGGTCCCCTCGCCCCCATTCCTGGGCCTGCTCTTTTCCCATCGAATGGAGGGAATGAAGCGTGCCTGCCCCGGCTGGATCGATGCGCCGAGCCGCGCGCTGGTAAAGTTGGTCTCTTCCGACTGGATGCGATCGAAGCTCGCGTCGAAGACAACCCAGTTTCGAAGTGCTCCCTTGATCGGTCGCACCTGGCCGAAGAACGTGAACTGGGTCTGGCGGTTCGGAAGCGTCAGGATCGGCGCGACGATATCCTCGGCAAACTTCGTGGCCTCGGCCACGAGCACCAGGTCGAGGGAAGGCTCGAAGCGAAGCTGGCCCCGCATGATCGCGTCGGAGACGAACTCGCCCTGCACCGTGAACGCATTGGAAAGTCCGGCCACGAGCCCGGCGTACGGATGGAAGAGGTTCGGCAGCGTGTCGCGCCAGAACTGGTCCACTCCGGCGAACATGGTGATCCGCCGTGTCACGCCGTAGCGGAG
Source organism: Gemmatimonadales bacterium (assembly GCA_035274025.1). Taxonomy (GTDB): domain Bacteria; phylum Gemmatimonadota; class Gemmatimonadetes; order Gemmatimonadales; family GWC2-71-9; genus SZUA-320. The sequence continues at coordinate 2,146 of DATEOL010000142.1, forward strand.
ATCGGCGTTCGCGGTCGCCGTACAGATGGAGTCGCCGCGGCAGAGTCCACCACTCAGGGCGTACTCGAACCGATGGGCGCGGATCATGTCGGTCGAGACCCGGTAAGTCCGGTTGAACTGCCGCACCTCCCCGAACGGGCCGTAGGCGATGAAGTCCACCGGGTTGTCGCCATACGCGATCGGGACATCGAGCGTGAATTGGCCCAGCGCATTGACGGAGTCGAACGCGATCAGTCGTCCGCCGCGATAGGCTTCGACATCCCATCCGGGTCCCAGGCCGGTGGTGAATGGGAGCTCGCCCAGGATGCTCGGCCGGATGAAGGGCACGTTGCCGATCGCGAGGCCGCGAAGTGCGCGGGTGCGTGGTCCGGAAGAGAATCCGTCCCCGATCCGGAGCTGTGAGACGTACTTGTTCTGGGGCCATACCCCCAGCCAGGAAAGGTCCAGTCGCACCTTCCCGTCCTTCACCGGGCCATCATTCTGCGCTCCAGCGACGAGGGAGCCGTTGAACAGATTGAAGCCCAGGGTTCCGCTGTACGCGCCTCCCTCGGGCCCGGGATCGGTCGGGACAAGCACGCTGTAGTCGAGGACCGCGCCCTCCAGTGGCCAGGTCCGCTCCGCGAGCCGGCCATCGACCTGCGGTCGACCCGGTTCAGCACCGAGCGTGGCCGTCGCGATTTCCTCCCGGCGCAGCCGCCGTGCGACCGGCAGCTCTTCCGGGTTGATCGCAATCACCTCCAGGTCATCCCACGCGATGTCGAAGGTGAGTCCGAGCGCGTCTCCCAGGACCCGGGCGCTGAGGAACACTTCATCGTCCTGGAGGAGAAGCTCACGGGGGGAGAGGGCAGTCTTGCGGCCGTCGAGCGTGAGATATCGCTCGGTGGTCCGCACCTCCAGCCGGCGATTGCCAGGCTGAACGATCGCGACGATCCGGTTCGGCTGGTGCTGGACCCGAAGCTCGGCCAGCTCGAAGAACGCCCCCAGCGGAATCAGCGCATCATTGCCGACGCGATGAGCCGGGACCGTGCGCTGCGCCAGTCGCCCCAGCTTGAGCTCGATCAGGACCGGCTCGATTCGCTGATCCTGCGCCCGTACCGGGGATACTGCCGCGACCGTGACCAGGATCGCGGCGAGAAGCCTCATCGAATCTGGACCCGGATGGAATCCCGCACCGTGGGCGCCTTGAGCGTCTGTGCCGCCGCAATGTCGGAGCGCTCGGCGGTGACCCAGAATCGAAGCAGGTACTCTCCGGGCACCAGCCCCGCCGCCGGGATGGTGAAGCGGGGATCGAGGTCGTAGTACACGCTGATGGGCATGTCGAATTTGGCGGCCGTGCGGCCGGCCGGGCTGACCAGCTCGCCCCGGACCGTGCCAAGGTAGGACGCGGTGCCGGACCGGGCGAGCCGCGCTCGAACCACCAGCGAGTCTCCCGCGCGCTCCGCGCGCAGTCCGGAAACGGCGAGCGAAGTCGTCACCGCGCCCTTCCGGTACAGCAATGGAATGATGGTGCGCACCTCCAGGTTGAGGCCCACCGTAATCCCCCTGGTCGTGTCGGCTCCAGATACCGGCACCGCGCTTCCCTTCGCCGAGATGGCGAGCCGTGCCCAGTACTCCCCGTCCGCGACGCCTTCGGGAGGCGTTACCAGGAGCCGAATGGTCTGCCGCGCGAGCGGCTGGATGACCGTGCGGCGAGGGAATGCCTGGATCCAGCCCACCGCCGACGGCATGGTCGAATCAGGCCTGTCGATGGTGTGGAGGTCGAGCTGTCCCAGGGAGTCCGTCACCGGGTAACCGAACAGTGCCGCGATGGAAACTTCAGTCGGCTCGGTGCCGGGATTGTAAAGCTGGACGAAACCGCTTCGGGTTCGATGATCGATGAACACGGCATGCGGCGCGACGAGCACCCCCTGGGCGCTCACGGGCAACGGGGAGAGGAGCAGCAGCAGCGTGAGCGCGTTTCGCATCAGAAGATGGTGAGGGTGCAGACGACGGTATTGGTGTAGGGGCCGGGCTGCTGATTCGCGGCCGGAGTGGTGGATCCGCCCAGGCGAATGATGGCCCCGGGGCCCCCGGTGAAACGGAAGTTCACCGTGCTTTCCGGGTTGAACGACTCGGCAACGGCTCCGGTCCAGGTGCCCTGGATGAAGGCGTCGCCGTTGGAGATGGAGAGGGGGAGGCTTGCGCCCGACGGTCCCAGGAGTTGATTCGGTACCGTGAGACGGATCTGGATCCGCTGCCCGACCGGGGCGGTGAGGTTCCACTGGCCGCTCTGCACCGGATCCGTGGGCTGAACGCTCTTGGCGACGCCCAGGGGGAGGAATCCGAACGCGAGGTTTCTGGTCCCCGCGACGGACACCTGCGCCCCCGCGGGTCGGGTGGCGATCAGACACAGCAGTATGGGAAGCGTGGCGCGATGCATCAGGCTGGGTAAAAAAGGTTGCGGGGCCGGGCAAGGAACGCAACCGTTCCGAGCCCCGCCCCGCGGACTGCTGAAGCTCGTTCGGCTTAGAAGTACGCCAGGGTCAGCGTGGCAACGGCGGTGTAGCTCCCCGCGGCCTGGTTGCCGGCCGGCGAGACCGTCGCGCCGATGAAGACGAAGAGCTCGCCCGCAGCGCTGAACGCGGCGGCAGTGGCCGCGGCCGAAGGCGTGAACGAGGTGCAGCCCGCCGGCGTGGCGTCGGCGTCGCGGCATCCGGTCCAGGAGCCGATCGGCAGGTTATTCACGCCGCTTGTGAGGTTGCCCGGCAACGTGAAAGTCATGTTGACGTTCGCGCTCGCCTGGCCGGTCGCGCTGAAGCGACCGGACGTCGCGTCACCCACAGCGACCGTCTTGTTGACGCCGGGGAAGACGCTCCCGAAGTCGAGGCCGGCGGTGCCGGAGACCGCGATCGCCTGGAAGACGTTTGCGGTCACGTTGATGTTCGCGCTCTGCGCGCTCGCGTTCGACGCCGCGATGAGCGTCGCGCTAAGAACTGCGGTCGAAACCTTCGCCCAACGATGCATGATCCTCCCCCGAGGTGTAGTGCTG
>DATEOL010000143.1:0-6323 GCA_035274025.1 Gemmatimonadales bacterium
ATCGCTCGACATCAGGGTCGCGGCGGTCTGCGTCTATCACGCGTTCGTCGAGACCGCGAAGCGGGCGCTCGAGGGCAGCGGCATTCCGGTCGCCGCGGTGAGCACCGGCTTTCCCGCGGGCCTGGCCCCGCTGGAGACAAGGCTCCGCGAGATCGAGCTGTCAGTCGCGGCGGGCGCGGAGGAGATCGACATCGTCATCACCCGCGCCCACGTGCTCACCGGGAACTGGCCCGCGCTCTACGACGAGGTGAAGGCCTTCCGCGCCGCGTGCGGCCCCGCGCATCTCAAGGCGATCCTGGGCACCGGCGAGCTGGGCACGCTGAGCGACGTGGCGCGCGCGAGCGCGGTCTGCATGATGGCCGGCGCCGACTTCATCAAGACCAGTACCGGCAAGGAGCCGGTGAACGCGACGCTCCCGGTCGGCCTCGTCATGGCGCGCCAGATCCGGGACTATCGCGATCGCACCGGCTACTGGGTGGGGCTCAAGCCGGCCGGTGGCATCCGCGCCGCGAAGCAATCGCTCGACTGGCTCTCGATGATCAAGGAAGAGCTGGGTGATCGCTGGCTCCGCTCCGACCTGTTCCGGTTCGGCGCGAGCTCCCTGCTCGCCGACATCGAGCGCCAGCTCGAGTACGCCGCCGAAGGCCGCTATTCAGCGTATCACCGTCATCCCCTGGCGTAAGAGAATGCCGAGCATCCCTGAGCTCTTCGAGGACATGTCCTGGGGTCCCGCGCCCGAGGCGCCGGGTCGCGCGAACGCGTGGCTCGAATCGCACGCGCGGAAGTTCGGCCATTTCATCGGCGGGCGCTTCGCGCAGCCCGCGCCCGAGGAATGGTTCGAGTCCACCAATCCCGCGAGCGGTGAGCGGCTCGCCAGCATCGCGCAGGGATCCGCGGCGGACGTGGACACCGCGGTGCGCGCCGCCCGTGCGGCACAGCCCGGCTGGCAGTCAATGGGAGGCCATGCCCGCGCCCGCCACCTCTATGCGATCGCGCGGCACATCCAGAAGCAAAGCCGGCTCTTCGCGGTGCTGGAGTCGCTCGACAACGGCAAGCCGATCCGCGAATCACGCGATATCGACATTCCCCTGGTCGCGCGCCATTTCTATCACCATGCCGGCTGGGCGCAGCTGATGGAGCGGGAATTTCCCGGCGTGACCCCCGTGGGCGTCGTCGGCCAGATCATCCCCTGGAATTTCCCGCTGCTCATGCTGGCGTGGAAAATTGCGCCTGCGCTGGCCATGGGAAACACCGTGGTGCTCAAGCCGGCGGAGTTCACGTCGCTGACCGCGCTGCTCTTCGGCGAGATCTGTCGTGAGGCGGGCCTGCCCGAAGGCGTCGTCAACATCATCACCGGCGATGGCCGGACCGGCGCGGCCCTCGTCGCGCACCCTGGCGTGGACAAGATCGCGTTCACCGGGTCCACCGAGGTCGGCCGCGCGATCCGGGTCGCGACCGCCGGGAGCGGGAAGAAGCTCTCGCTGGAGCTGGGCGGAAAGTCACCGTTTCTCGTGTTCGATGACGCCGATCTCGACAGCGTGGTGGAAGGCGTCGTCGACGCGATCTGGTTCAACCAGGGCCAGGTCTGCTGCGCCGGTTCGCGTATCCTCGCGCAGGAAAGCATCGCCGAGAAACTGGTGGCGCGTCTCAAGGCGCGGATGGAAACGCTCCGGGTCGGCAATTCCCTCGACAAGGCGGTCGATATCGGGGCCATCGTCGCACCGGTGCAGCTCGAGCGGATCGAGTCGCTGGTCGCGAAGGGCAGGGAGGAAGGCGCCGCGCTCTGGCAACCGTCCTGGACCTGTCCCACCGACGGGCTCTTCTATCCTCCTTCGCTCTTCACCGACGTGCATCCCGCCGCGACGATCGCGCAGGTGGAAATCTTCGGGCCGGTGGTGGTGCTGATGACGTTCCGGACTCCCGACGAGGCGATCGAGCTGGCGAACAACACACGATACGGCCTCGCCGCGAGCATCTGGAGCGAGAACCTCAATCTCGCACTCGACATCGCGCCCCGCGTGAAGGCGGGCACCGTCTGGATCAACTGCACGAACGTGTTCGACGCGGCCAGTGGCTTCGGCGGGTACCGCGAAAGCGGGTTCGGGCGCGAGGGCGGACGCGAAGGCCTCTACGAGTACGTGAAGACGGGAGGACGGGAGGTCGGGGGCGGCGACGATGACATCGCGCCTGATACAACGGCGGAGCGCAAGGCTGCTCATGCGCCGGGGGGGCAACCGTCACGTCCTCCCGTCCTCCCGCCTTCCCGCCCTCCCGTGGATCGGACCCCGAAGCTCTACATCGGGGGAAAGCAGGCTCGTCCCGATTCGGGCTACAGCGTCACCATCCTCGATGCTCGCGGCAGTGAGGCTGGTCTTGTGGGCCTCGGAAACAGGAAAGACATCCGGAACGCGGTCGAGGCGGCGCAGCAGGCGCAGCCCGCATGGGCGCAGGCCACCGCGCATCTCCGCGCGCAGGTGCTCTACTATCTCGGCGAGAACCTGTCCGCCCGGTCGGTGGAATTCGCCGAGCGCATCCGCGCCCTGACCGGGGCGCCCCCGGAGACCGCAGCCCACGAAGTGGAGACCGCGATTTCACGCGTCTTCACCTGGGCCGCGTGGGCCGACAAGTGGGAAGGCGCCGTGCACCTCACGCCGTTCCGCAATGTCACGCTGGCGATGAAGGAGTCACTTGGTGCGCTGGCGGTGGTCTGTCCCGAGACTCCCTCGCTGCTCGGGTTTCTCTCGGCGGTGCTTCCGGCGGTTGCCGTCGGCAATGCCGTGGTCGCGGTTCCCTCCGAGCGCTGGCCGCTGCTCGCGACCGACTGCTACCAGCTCTTCGATACGTCGGACCTTCCCGGGGGCGTCATCAACATCGTGACGGGCAAGCGCGAGGAGCTCTCCGGAGTTCTCGCGGCGCATGATGACATCGACGGCATGTGGTACTGGGGAAGTGCCGAGGGCTCCGCCGCGGTGGAGAAGCTCTCCGCGGGCAACATGAAGCGGACCTGGGTGGACTACGGGAAGGGTCGCGACTGGCTCGGTCCCGGTGCCGAGAGTGAAGACTTCCTTCGGGAAGCAACCCAGGTCAAGAACATCTGGATCCCCTACGGCGCATGATCCTGTCCGGCCGCTACCGGGTCGATCGCGAGCTCGGCAGTGGCGGGATGGCGACCGTGTACCTCGCGCATGACCTGAAGCATCAGCGAACCGTCGCTGTCAAGGTTCTCCGTCCCGAGCTCGCCGCGAGTCTCGGGACGGATCGTTTCCTGCGCGAGATCGAGATCACGGCGGGCCTCGATCATCCCCACATCCTCCCGGTGCACGATTCCGGTGAGGCCGACGGCAGCCTCTACTATGTCATGCCCTACGTGGAGGGCGAATCCCTTCGCGACCGGATGACCCGGGAAGGCCAGCTCCCGGTCGAGGATGCCGTGCGCATTGCGCGGGAAGTGGCCGACGCGCTTGCGACGGCGCACCGTCGGAACATCGTGCATCGCGACATCAAGCCCGAAAACATCCTGCTCTCGGAAAACCATGCCCGCGTCGCGGACTTCGGTATCGCGCGGGCTATCACCGAGGCCGGCGGGGCACGACTGACCTCGGCCGGCATGGCGATCGGTACTCCAGCGTACATGAGTCCGGAACAGGCCATGGGCTCGGAGCAGATCGACGGGCGGAGTGACATCTACGCCCTGGGCTGTGTCCTGTACGAGATGCTCGCGGGCGAACCTCCCTACTCCGGAGCAACCGCGCAATCCATCCTGGTGAAGCGACTGACCGAGCCGGTACCACGGCTCTCCGCGCTGCGTGAATCGGTTTCGCCGGGACTCAACGCCCTGGTGCACCGCGCGCTTTCCAAGGCCCCGGCCGACCGTCCGTCCACTGCCGAGGCATTTGTCGAGGCATTGGACCGATCGGCCTCGGCGTCCATTCCTTCGTCGGCTCCGCGACGGTACGCGCTCATCGCCGCCAGCCTCCTCGTGGTGGTAGTGGCCCTGGTGCTGATCGGGCTTCGACTGCGGGAGGCGAAATCCGCCATCGCCGCGCGCCGCCCATCGGACGCCGGGGCGAGCCATCTCGCCCGGGGGGACAATCTCCTGAAGCTCCGTACTCCGGAAGCCTTCGCATCCGCCATCACGGAATACGAAACGGCGTTCGGTCAGGACTCGACCAACGCCGAGACCCTGGCGCGCATTGGATACGCCCACGCGCTGTTCGCGGACTGGGGGTGGAGCTACCACGGTCTGACGATGAGCGCGTTGCGGGCGCGGGCGCTGGAGTACTCCGAGCGGGCGATCGCCGCGGATTCGAGCTCCGCCGCGGCCTGGCTGGCGCGTGCCTATGCGCTGGTCCAGCTCGACCCGTACCGCATGCGTGGCGCGGTCGAGGCCTTCGAGCGCTCGCTCGGGATCGATTCGACCCGCGCCGAGGCCTGGTACCAGTTCGGCCAGGCGCTGATGTATCTCGGCCGTGATTCCGCCGCGGAGGGTGCCTACCGCCGGGCCTTCCGGCTCGATCGCGAACGGCCGATGTCGCTCATGTCGCTTGCCGCCATCCTCAGAAAGAACGGCCGGCTCGACGAGGCCAGGCGCTTGATCGACACCGCGATCTTCGCGAGCCGGACCGTCAGCAGTCCGTACGTCCGAGTCCTGCGCGGGATCATGGCGCTCGACGCCGGCGATGTCGGACTCGCGGGGGACGAGGCACGCCTGGCCCTCGAGCTGGACACCTCCTACGCGATCCCGGCCCGCTCACTCCTCGTCCGGGTGCGCGTGGCGGAAGGAAATCGCGCGGCGGCGAGCGCGGAACTGAACCATCTCCTGCGCGTTGTCACCCCCGAGGAGACGCCACCGACCGAAGCGCTGTTCGCTTCGGGGGCACTGCTGGCCCTTGGACGTCAGCGTGAAGTGCTTGAAATCCTGGAGCGGAGCAAGCCGCGCGGCGCGCAGCTCTGGTTCTACCTTCGAAACCCGGAGTTCAACCCGTTGCGGGCCAATCCGCGCTTCGTGCGGATCGAGAGGGATGCCGATCCCCGCGACTCCTCAGACCAGAACCCGCCGTAGTCCCGCGCTCAGGTGCATGAAGCGGTCATAGGCCGACGTCCCGCTTCGCGCCGCCACTTCGTTGGGATGGATGGCGTCGTTGCCCGGCCCGATGAGTGTCGCGACATCCCCGACCCGGACCACCTGCTCGCTGCCCACCTCGAGTATCGTGTGACTCGCGCTCACCGCGCCGATTACCTTGAACAGCCGGTCCCCGATCAGCGCTTCAGCTCCCTTCACGGCGCTGCGGGGATATCCGTCCGCGTGACCGATCGCGAGCACCGCGATCCAGCTCGGTCGTTCCGCCTTCCAGGGCCGGAAGTAGCTCACGCCGTCACCGGGGTTCAGGAATTCCACACGAACCACTGGTGCCTTGAGCGAGAATGCGGGTAGCAGCCCGCCCGTGGCCCGCGCTTCATTCGAGACGTACCCGCCCCAGAGCGCGAATCCCGGTCGCACCATGTCGAGATGGGTTTCGGGCCGGTGAAAGACCTCGAGGGAGGACGCAGCGTGAAGGGGTCCCGGGCGGAGCCCCGAGGCGGAAACCTGCCCGGCGAACTCGCGAAGCCTCGCCGCCTGCTCGAGATCGAAGTCGGGCTCCTCCGTGAGCTCCGTGAACGTTCCCTCCAGCCGCAGCGAGCCGCTGGACGCGAGCTGTCGCAGCCATTCGCCCGCCCGGTCCACCCGCTGGCCCATCCGGCTCATGCCCGTATCCATATACAGCTGTCCCGCGACCGGCTTCCCGACCGAACGGGACACGCGGCGCAGCTGGTCCGGAGCGTCATCACCGAACACCGCGAGTTGCACGTTCCTGCGCGCGAGCTCAGCGGCTTCTTCATCGCTGGCGCGGTTCATCAGGAGGATCGGTTTTTTCGCGCCCGCTTTCCGCAGGGTGAACGCTTCGCTCGCCCGGACGACCGCGAGGATCTGGACCTCGGGCAACCGGTCGACAATCGGGCCCGCGATCTCGAGGCCGAGGCCGTAGGTGTTGTTCTTGACGACGGCGACAATCGGGCGGCCACCGGCCAGCCGAGACACCGCCTGGGCGTTTTGCCTAATGGCACTGGCATCGATCTCGAGCCAGGGCTCGAAGGCGGGCGACAGGATACGGGGGAGGGGCGACGGGTGGTTCCGCCTGATTCCACCCGCGGCGAACCCGGCGGCGCCCGCGGCGACAAATTCGCGTCGTGAAGTCATGAAACAGCTCCTTCTGCCCGCCCGCCCGCCTGCCCGCCTGCCCGCCTTCTCAGCCAGCGCCACGCGAGCACGGCAATCACCGCCA
>DATEOL010000144.1:0-5003 GCA_035274025.1 Gemmatimonadales bacterium
GACCACCCACGCGCCGGTGGATGGCAAGGTGCGGGTCATCGCGCCGTTCGCGAGCGACAATACCAATCCGGCGGGAGGGATCAACGCGGGCGCCAGCGACATGGCGAAGTGGATGATCGCGCAGCTCGATTCGGGGCGCACTGCGAGCGGCCGGCTCTGGTCAGAGCGCACCGCGCGGAACATCTGGACGATCGTGACGCCGATCGGAATCGGCGCGCCGCCGCCGGAGCTTCCGGCGTTTCGGGCCAGCTTCAATGGCTACGGGCTGGGCGTAGGCATCCGCGACTACCGCGGTCTCAAGCTGCTGACCCACACCGGGGGACTCCCCGGCTACGTCTCGCGGGTCGCGACGCTCCCCGACAAGAAGGCCGGCGTGGCGGTCCTCACCAACGCGGAGTCGACCAACGCGTTCGATGCCATCGTCCAGCAGGTGCTCGACTGGTTCATCGGCGCGAACGACACCGACTGGCTGGGCGGACTGACGAAGCTCCAGGCCCGGGCCGATTCCGCGCTCAAGTCCGAGGAGGCGCAGTCGGTCGCGAGCCGGAACACCGCCTCCCGGCCGTCGCTTCCGCTCGCCAAGTACGCCGGCACCTACCGCGACGCCTGGTATGGCGACGTGACCATCGCGGACGAAGGCGGCAAGCTGGTCATGCGCTTCACCAGGTCGCCCCAGCTCGTCGGCGACATGGAGCACTGGCAGTACGATTCCTTCCTGGTGAAGTGGCGCGACCGCGAGCTCCGGGCCGATGCATTCGTGACCTTCGCCCTCACGCCGCAGGGTGGGATCGACGAGGCCAAGATGGCCCCCGCGTCGTCCAGCGTCGACTTCAGCTATGACTTCCAGGACCTCCTCTTGAAGCCGGTGACCCGATGAAGGTCGGTGACGTCGTCACTCTTGTTGCCGCGGCCGGCGCCATCGTCGCGGTCGCTGTCGGCGCGCCGACGTGGGTGGTGTGGGGAACGAGGATCGCGGTGATCCTGCTGCTGCTCCTGCTCGCGGCCGCCGGAAGTCCGGGACGCTACCGCACCTTCGTCCTGCTCGGCCTGCTCGCCTCCGCGGTCGGAGACCTCATCTTCCTCGTCCCCGCCGACCTGTTCCTGGCCGGCGTCGCGTGCTTCCTCGTCGCCCATGTCTGCTACATCGCGGCGTTCACGCCCGGGGTCGGCCGCCATGGCGCCTCGATCGCGCGCCTGGTGTATTTCACGCTGGGTGCGGCAATGCTCGCCGCACTCTGGCGTGGCCTCGACCCGCTCTATCGCGTCGCGCTCAGTGTGTACGGCCTCGTCCTGATCGTGATGGCGGGCCAGGCTGCGGCGCGATGGGGCAAGCTCAAGACCGCGGCCGCGCGGAGCGCGGGGATCGGCGCGGCTTTCTTCCTTCTCTCCGACGGCATGCTGGCGCTCGACCGGTTCCGGGTCCAGTTTCCGGGTGCCCGCGTGGCGATCCTGGTGACCTACTACCTGGCCCAATGGCTGATCGCGCGCTCGACCGACGAAGGAACGTCCGTATGACCGTAGTCGCCGACCTCAATCGACTGCTGCTCCGCGAGCTGGCAACGTTTCGCCGCGAGGTGGAGCTCTTTCCCGATGATGCCTCGCTCTGGCGCACCGCGCCGGGCGTCACCAATTCCGCCGGCAACCTGGCGCTCCATATCGCCGGAAACCTTCGCCACTTCGTGGGGACAGTCCTTGGCGGCACCGGCTACGTCCGGAACCGCGATGCGGAGTTCGGCGCGAAGGAGGGCACCCGGGCTTCGGTGGTACAGGAGCTGGAAGCGGCGGAGAGCGAGGTCGCGGCCACGCTCGCGAAGCTGGATGACGCCGCGCTGCAGCAGGCGTACACCCAGGGCCCCAAGGGAGTGGACGTCACGGCGCAGCGGTGGCTCATCCACCTTGCCTCCCATGCTGCCTTCCACCTGGGCCAGGCAGGGTATCTCCGCCGCATCGTCACCGGCAACGGCGCCACCGCCGACACGGTGTCGGTCAAGGTCCTCAACGAGCCATGACCTCCGACGGGCTTCCCAGGCTCTTCGCTCACATGCGCTGGGCCGACACTCGCGCGCGCGAGACGCTCCGCGACACGCCCGGCGCGCTGGTCGAGCGGGCGCTCGAGCTCTACGGCCACGTCCTTGGGGCGGAGCATGTCTGGCTGAGCCGGCTGCACGACGAGAAGCCGACCGTGCCGGTATGGCCGCGGCTCTCGGTGCAAGAAGCCGCCGCGCTGGCGGACGACCTGCATGCGGGGTTCGATGCCTACGTCGCATCGATCGGCGCGGACGATCTCGACCGCGATGTCACCTACACCAACAGCGCGGGCCAGCAGTTCACGACGCGGGTGGAGGACATCCTGTTCCACGTCGCGATGCACGGCTCCTATCACCGGGGACAGGTGGCGATGCTGATCCGCGACGGCGGCGGCAGCCCCGCGCCCACCGACTATATCGCGTTCGTACGCGGAGCGCCGGCGGCCACGCGCCAGGCCTGAATGAACGCGCTGCTGCTGTTCAAGAACCTGGTCTTCACGGTCGTCATCCCCGGCATGTTCGGTGTGTACATCCCCATGGCCATCGCGCGCGGAACGGGGGCGCGGGCGGGCGGTGTCGGACTGTTCTGGCTCCTCGGGTTCGGGATGCTGATCCTGGGCTCGCTCATCTACCTGATTTGCGTGATGGAGTTTGCGGTGCGCGGACGGGGCACGCCGGCACCGATCGATGCGCCGAAGCATCTCGTGGTCAGCGGGCTGTACCAATACGTGCGGAATCCGATGTACGTCGGCGTGCTGTCGGTGGTGCTGGGCTGGACCTTCCTGTCGAAGTCGCTGGAGCTCCTCGGCTACGCGGCCCTCCTCGCGCTCTGTTTCCACGCCTTCATCCGTTTGTATGAAGAGCCGACGCTCAGGAAGCTATTCGGGACCGAGTACGACCAGTACACCACCGAAGTCGGACGGTGGGTGCCGCGTCGATCAGTCGGTCAGTCGGTCCGTCGGTCGACCTGAGGCTTGTTGATCTCGTAGAAAACGGTGGGCAGGTCCGGCTCCAGGGTCCCTTCCCTGACGAATCGCATGCCGATCCGCTCCAGGACCCGCGCGGACGCCCGGTTCGGTGTGTCGGTCGCGCCCACGATTCGCGGCCACGGATGCTTCTCGAAGCCCCAGGCGATCACCGCTCTTCCGGCTTCGGTCGCCAGCCGGTTCCCCCACCACGCGGGATCGAGGCTGTAGACCAGCTCACACACCCCCGTCTCCCACGAGGCCTCCCGAAATCCCACGGTCCCGATACAGTGCACCATCTGGCGGGGCTCGATGATCCAGAATCCATAGTCTGCCTGCTGCCAGGACCGCGTGCTCGACTCGACGACCGACCGTACATCGTCGAGCGTGGGAAGCCGGTCGTCCCACAGCCAGCGTCGCACCAGCGGGCGCGACCAGTGCCGGAGCAGGATGGGAACGTCCTCACTCTGCACCGGACGGAGCCTGAGACGCGCCGTGGTGAGGACGGTCATGGTCGCCCGCGTGTCGTCGCCGCGTCGCGCGAGACGCGAGAGACGAGATCCGCCGATAGAGCTCGATCAGTGGGTGGAAGGACCTGCGCGGAGGCCGGCGCGGCGAGCAGCAAGGAAGTCAGGAGAGTTCGCATGGTAATCGGCCCGGAGATGGCGCAGGGGTGCAACGCGTAGGATATCCCACCCGCCCGCCAGCAGCCAGCAGCTAGCAGCTTGTCACCATCGACAGCATGGTATACAATTCCCGCATGCAGCGAGTCCACCACCACCGCCATCATCACCTCCCCTCGCGGGGCGGCTGGCTCGTGGCGTCGACTTCCTGATCAGTTAGACCGATCGCAGTCCTGACGCCGCGCCGGCCCCCTGGGCCGGCGTTTTTGTTTTCCGGGAGACCGCATGATCGACATCGCGACTCGTACCACCCTCCGCCTCGGCCTGCCCAAGGGCCGGATGGAATCGAGCGTCCTCCAGCTCCTCGCCGAGGCGGGGATCCGCGTCCTGCCGACGGCGCGGAACTACCGCCCCAGCGTCTCGCTGCCACTGGCCGAGGCCAAGACCATGAAGCCGCAGAACATCGTCGAGATGCTGGCACTCGGGCGCCGCGACGTCGGCTTCGCCGGCGCCGACTGGGTGGAAGAGATGGACGCCGACTTGGTCGAGCTGCTCGACACCGGTCTCGATCCGGTGAAAGTCGTCGCCGCCGCGCCCGAGTCACTGGTCGAGAACGGCGAGCTGCCCGTGCGGCCCCTCGTGATCACGTCCGAATATGAGCGGCTCACCCGTCGCTGGATCGCCGCGCGTGGACTCGACGCCGAATTCGCCCGCTCGTACGGGGCGACCGAAGTCTTCCCTCCCGAGGATGCCGACGTCATCGTCGACAACACGGCCACCGGTGCCACGCTCCAGGCGAACGGACTCGTCATCGTCGACACCCTGCTCGAATCGTCCACCCGGCTCTATGCGAGTCGGGAAGCGCTCGACGATCCGGGACGCCGTACCCGAATCGAAGACATCACGCTGCTGCTTCGGAGCGTGCTCGAAGCGCGGCGCCGCGTGATGCTCGAGGTCAACGCGCCGGCCGACAAGCTCGAAGCGATCGTTGCCCTCCTCCCCTGCATGCGCGAGGCAACCGTCGCCCCGCTCTTCGGGAACGCCGGCTTCGCGGTGAAGGCCGCGGTGCCGCGCGACCAGCTGGCCCGCGTCATCCCCGCCGTGAAGGCCGCCGGCGGATCCGATCTCGTCGTCACCGCCCTCAACCAGATCGTCCCATGACCGCGTTTGCACCGATCCGGCTCGACCGGAACGAGGGGGCCCGCCCCGACCCCTCGCTGATTGCCAGCCTGGTCGAGAGCCAGGCGCTCTTCCGGGAATACCCCGATGAGAAGCCGATCGAGGCGGCGCTCGCGGCTCGCTTCTCGGTCGGTCCCGAGCGCGTGATCGTGACCAATGGCGCCGATGGAGCGCTGGAACGCGCGTGCCGCATCCGGCTGGGACCCGGC
>DATEOL010000145.1:0-2047 GCA_035274025.1 Gemmatimonadales bacterium
GGTCGCGCAATTGGAGCAGCGCCACCGCGGTGAATTGCTTGGTGACCGAGCCCAACTCGAACATCGCGTCGGTCGGCATCGCGATGTCCCATTCGACGTCGGCCTTCCCGTAGCCCTTCATGAGCAGCGTGTCGCTGCCCTTGACCACCGCGGCCACGAGACCGACGGCGCGATTGTTCGCGACCGCTGCCCCCGCCACGGAATCGAGCCGCTGCGCGAGGGGTTTTCCCTGCGCGGCGGCGGAGGAAGCTGCAAGGAAAAGGAGAGCGAGAGTCGGCTTGAGCATCGGGGTCACGTGGCGAATTGGAACAGGCAAAGTAGGCGGGAGGGCGGGAGGGCGCGAGGGCGGGAAGTCAGGAGGACGGGAAGAAATTTTTGGACCTCCCGTCCTCCCGTCCTCCCCGCCTATCGCCCTTTCGCCTTTTTCGCTTGGTTCAACGCGACCGCCGCCTTTACGAGTCCCTTGAACCCGGCCTCGTCGAGCTTCTCCCCTTCGTGGATATCGATCGCGCGCCGGACCTTGCTGTCGAGCCCGTTGTTGAAGACCCCCTTGGGGTCCTCGAGCGACGCGCCCTTGGCGAACGTCACCTTCACGTGACTCTTGTAGGTCTCGCCAGTGCAGAGCATGCCGTCCCGGTACCAGACCGGCACGCCGCGCCACTTCCACTCCTCCACCACCTCCGGCTCGGCCTGGTGGATCAGGTGACGAATCCTGGCCAGCATCCTCCCGCGCCAGTCGCCCAGCTCGGCGATCCGGTCATCGATATGCTGACTGGGCGTCTTCTTCATGCGCTCTCCGCGTCGAACTGATGCTTGTACTCTGCGGTCAGGCGCTGCCATCCGTCAAATTGCATCACCTCGACACCGACCATGCGACCGATCGGGTGACCACCGAGGGCACGCTCGAGCACGTCGAAGCAGATGTGCCAGCCCGCGGCGCCCCACGAGATGAAGCGCTTGTCGATGTTGTGCCAGAGCGTGAGCCTGGTCCCGCTGCCCGCAGGCGCGAGCTCCCATTTCATGTCGCCTCCGCCCCAGCTGTACTCGAGGAGCCTGGGTGGAATCGCGCGCTTGATCACGGTCTCGGTGACCTGGGGCGTCGGGGCTCCCACGGTGGTGAGCTTCACCTTCGCACCCGGCTTGCCAAGACTGCCGTCCGCGTCGAAGGGAGCCCACTCCCGGAGGTGGACTGGATCGGTGATGGCCTGCCAGACCAGCTCCGGCGGATGGGCGAACTCCCGCTCCAGCACGAGGGTCCACGTCTCTCCCTCCTTATGTACACGGGCTCCGCTGGCCGGACCCGGGGAGTATTGCGTTGGATGGGTCACTTGGTCCTCCCTCTCTTCTTCTTTGCTGGTGTTGAGGATTGCATCCGGTCCAGGTGGCGCGCCAGCGCATCAAAATGCCGGGACCAGTACTCGCGGAACGGCGCGAGCCAGGTATCGACCTCGAGCAGGGGCTCTGGCGTAAGCCGGTAGACCCGGCGCTGGGCG
Source organism: Gemmatimonadales bacterium (assembly GCA_035274025.1). Classification (GTDB taxonomy): domain Bacteria; phylum Gemmatimonadota; class Gemmatimonadetes; order Gemmatimonadales; family GWC2-71-9; genus SZUA-320. The sequence goes on from DATEOL010000145.1 coordinate 1,494, forward strand.
TCCACGGTGGATTCGACGAACCCGGCGTCCTTGAGGATGCGAAGGTGCTTCGACACGGCCGGCTGGGGAAGCCGGAGCCGGCGTTCGATCTCCCCCACCGACTGCTCGGAGGAAACCAGCAGGGTCAGGATGGCCCGCCGGTTGGGCTCGGCGAGGACGGCGAACGCGGATTCCATGGACATAATATGTCCACACTGGCATATACCTGTCAAGGCATATTGTCGCGGCACGCTTGACGGCTTGGCTAGTATTGAACCAGACGAAAACCGTGCGTGCTGTTCCGATCCAGGAGAGTTGAAATGTCCGAGCAAGACCGAGAGACCCGTTCATCAGTCGCCGCCCCGCCGCAGACGGAGGTCGCCGTGCTCGCCGGCGGGTGTTTCTGGGGCATCGAAGCAGTCTTCGAACATGTCAAAGGCGTATCGCGCGTCGAGTCGGGTTACGCCGGCGGCTCAGCCGACAATGCAGACTACCGGAAGGTGAGCTCCGGCCGGACCGGCCATGCTGAGTCGGTGCACATCACCTACGATCCGTCGCAGGTCACGTACGGTCAG
>DATEOL010000146.1:0-6922 GCA_035274025.1 Gemmatimonadales bacterium
GATGCGTGGCTCGATGCCCTCTATGGGACTGACGTTCGTCCAGCCGACCAGTACGACGCGTGGCTCCACGACGCCGGCCTGCCGGAGCGAGCGTCGCGCCGCCGGGTAGACCTCTCCTGGTGGTCCTTGCTGATGCTGGACACCCGCGAGCTCGATACTTCAGCGACACACACCGCGCCGAGCATCTTCCTGCCTTCGCAGGGACTGGGCATCCTGAGGCACCGTGACCGTTACGCCAGCCTCGAGTGTGGGTCGGCCGGTGGCGGCCATGGGCACCCGGACCGCCTCCACCTCACGGTGCACGCGAGCGGGGTCCACTGGCTGCCCGATCCCGGCACCGGCTCATATGCAGATCGATCGCTTTTCTGGTACCGCGATCCCCGGGCGCACAATGCGCCGACGGTCGGGGGCGAGTCGCCGGAGGAGGCGAAGTCCCTGGCCTTCGAGGCGCAGGGGGAGTGGGGCTGGATCCGTGGCTCGGCGGGGACGGTCACCCGCACCGTGATTACCGGTGGCGATTTCGTGGCGGACCTGCTGGAGACGACCGGGGGGACCGGCACGATCGAGCTCCCCTGCCACCTGCAGGGAACCTTTCAGGTTGTTACTCCGGGGATCTGGGAAACCGCCAGCCTTGGCGAGGCAGCTCTGGCTCCCGAACGTTTCGTTCCGGCTGCGGCTGGTCCTGTGGTCGTGGAATCGGAGCGCGACGGCAAGCGGGTGCGCCTGCACTTCTTCGGGCCGGGCGAGCTGTTCCGCGCAACCGGTCCGGGACTGCCGGGAACCAATGCACCCCAGCCATTCCTGATTCGACGGGCTGAGGGCGGTGCCTGGCTGGCGATGGTCCTCGACCACGCGCAGGATCCGGCGACCGCGGTGGAGTGGGCGTCGGGTGGACTGAACCTCACGCGTCCCGCTGGACGGGTCGACGTTGCCATCACGCCGACGCGCGCGTCGATCTCCCATCCCGGGGGCAAGGTGGCGCTCATGGGCCTCCGCGAGACCCGGATCGTACCACCTCCGCTCCTTGGCGATCGCCCCGCGTGGGAAGCGCGCGCGCTCGCGCCGCACGCCTGGAAGGAGCCCGTGCTCGACGGAACGCTCGAGGGATTCGACCTCGGTCACCCGATTTCGCTCGAGGACGAGCACCAGTATCGCCGGAGCGAGGAGCCCTTCGACCCCGAGCGGATCGCCGCGACGGCGTGGCTCAACTGGGACCAGCACGGGCTGTATCTCGCGGTCGCGGTGCGGAAGCCCGAAATTGTGCTGCGGGATGCGGACGCTCCCGCGCTCGAGCTCGACAACGAAGCGGACGACATTCACCAGGATGGTCTTCAGGTCTACCTGAAGTGGCCCGAGGGTGAGAGTGCCGGATTGGTGATCGTTCCCGATTCGTCGGGCGGTGTGCGCTCGCGAGCGGTTGGAGGCGACCCCTCCATCTCCGTCGACGGCGGATGGACCGAAACGGAGGATGGATACTCCATGACCCTCGCCTTCCGTGATCCCCGACTGCTTTCGTGCCGCCCGGGAGATACGCTGGGCTTCGACCTTCTGGTGAATGAGATGACGAGCGAGCGAATCCGCAGGCTGGGTCAGCTCGTGTGGTCGGGGGATGGTGGCTGGACCTACCTCCGGGGCGATCGGGGGAGCGCGGCTGGCGTAGTGGAGCTGGGCTGAACTACGGGCGACGGGCGACGGGCGAAAGGCGAGCAATGCGTCCTGGACGGGTGTCCTTGCTACTGCTGGTTCTTGCGGCCTGTTCTGCTCCGCCGAACCGGTACGCCGACGTCGTCTTCCAGGGTGGGAGCATCCTCACCATGGATTCGGTCGCGCCGCGTGCGCAGGCGGTCGCGCTCAAGGGCGGTCGCATCCTGTACGTCGGGGGCGATTCGGGGGCCGAGCGCTGGATAGGCTCCCGGACGCAGATCATCAAGCTCGACGGAAAGACGCTGATGCCGTCGTTCCAGGATGCCCACATCCATCCGGTGACGGGCGGGCTCGACCTCCTGGGTTGCGACCTGACCGGACTCGGAACCCGAGACGCGGTCCTCGGGCGAATTCGCGCCTGCGCCGATTCGTTGCCCCCTGGGGCATGGCTGGTCGGATCCAACTGGGAGCTGCCGCTCTTTCCCGCGGCGAATCCCCGTCGGGAGCTGCTGGATTCGCTGGCACCCGGTCGCCCGGCGTGGCTCACCGCATCGGACGGACATTCGGGCTGGGCGAACACCGAAGCCCTGACCAAGGCCGGGATCACCAAGGAGATGCCCGATCCGCTCAATGGGCGGATCGAACGGGACCGCACTCGCGCGCCCACCGGGACGCTGCGGGAGGCCGCGATGGGATTGGTGTCGAAGGTCCTGCCCGAGCCGACGACAGAGCAGTGGCGGGAGGCACTTCGCCGCGCGCTCCGGCTCATGCACGCCGCGGGTATCACCGCGGCGCAGGAGGCCTCGGGGAACCTCGCCCTGCTGCAGGTCTATCGCGATCTCGACGGGCTCAACGAGCTGAATGCCCGGATCGTCGTCGCGATGCGCGCGGACCCGAGCCGCGGAATGGAGCAGGTGGACTCGTTCGTGGCGTGGCGCTCGATGTTCTCATCGCCAAGGCTCCGGCCAACCGCCGTGAAGATCTTCGAGGACGGGGTCATCGAGGCGCGAACCGCGGCGATGCTGGCGCCCTATCTCGACACCAAGGGCAACGCTGGCGAGCCCAACTGGCCCGCCGAGCGACTCGATTCCCTCGCCCAGGTCCTGGTCGACAAGGATTTCACGATTCACGTGCACGCCATCGGCGATCGCGCCGTGCGCCTTGCCCTCGATGCGATCGAAAAAGCGGAACAGGGAAAGCCCCGCGGCACGCGGCGGCACCAGATCGCGCACCTCCAGGTCATCGACTCGGCCGACATCCCCCGCTTCGCCGCGCTCGACGTCATCGCGAACTTCCAGGCGCTGTGGGCTTTTCCCGACGCCTACATCCGGGACCTGACCTGGCCGGCACTCGGTCCAGAGCGGTCGCGGTGGATGTATCCGATCGGATCGGTGGTCCGCGCGAACGGTCCCCTCGCGATGGGAAGCGACTGGAACGTCTCGTCGCTGGTCCCCCTGCTCGCGATCCAGGTCGCGGTCACCCGGCGCGACCCGGAAGACTCGACCGCCCCGCCGATGCTTCCGGAACAGGCCATCGACCTCATGACCGGACTTCGGGCCTACACCCTCGGCTCGGCCCGGGCGCTTGGCCTCGAAGCGGAAACCGGGAGCATCGCGGCGGGCAAGTCGGCTGACCTGGTGATCCTCGGTGAAGAGATCGAGAAGGTGAGTCCCAACCGGCTCGGCAAGGTGCCCGTCCTGGTCACGCTCCTCGAGGGTGTCCCGGTCTACGGCAGGCTGGAGGATCTCCTCCGATGATTACCGCCGCCGGGCTCAGCCGGTCGTTCAACGGTCACCCGGCGGTCGAGAACGTCTCCTTCGACCTTCCTTCCGGCTCGCTCCTCGCACTCCTGGGTCCGAACGGCGCCGGCAAGACGACCACGATCAGGATGCTGCTCGGACTGATCCATCCGACCGCGGGCAGTGCCACGGTCGGCGGGATCGCGCTTTCCTCCGGTGAGGACGCCCGGCGGCATCTCCGAGGTTCGTGCGGATTCCTCACCGAGACGCCAGGGTTCTACGACCGGCGGAGCGCGCTCGACAACCTGCGATTCTTCGGACGACTCTACGACCTGCCCAACCCGGAGGAGCGCATTGAACGCCAGCTCCGGGCCTTCGACCTCTGGGAGCATCGGGAGAAGCCGGTTGGTTCCTTCTCCAAGGGCATGAAGCAGAGGCTCGCCATCATCCGGGCGCTCTTCCACGAGCCGAAGGTGCTCTTCCTCGATGAGCCTACGGCGGGGCTCGACCCGGAGTCGGCGCTCGAGGTGCGGGAGCTGATCGCGCGGCTCAAGACCGAGGGGCGCACGATCGTGGTCTGTACCCACAACCTCAACGAAGCTGAGCGGCTCGCGGACTGGGTGGGGATTCTTCGCCGGCGGCTGATCGCGTTCGATACCTTGTCGAATCTCCAGCGGGGGGCGGGATCCGAACGCTCCATCCGGCTCGGGCTCGGGCCAAACCCGGACCAGTGGCGACCCTCGGCCGGAGCGTTTCCTGGGGTAGTGAACGTCGAGCTCGAGGGCGCGAGCCTCCGGGTCAGTGTCCGGGAGAATGCGGTGGTGCCGAGCCTGGTCGCCGCCCTGGCCGCCGCCGGTGCCACCATATATGAGGTGACGCCGGAGCGCTCGACGCTGGAATCGGTCTACCTGTCCTGCATCCGGGAGCCGGGGTGATCCGCCGCGGTATCGTCCTCAGCTTCCTGGGACACGAGCTGCGCGACCTCCGCACCAACGCGCGGGTGGTCCCGCTCTTCTTCATCTTTCCGATCCTGGGAATCACGTTTCCAGTCGCCATCGCGCTGCTCGGCCCGTCGATGGTGACGGAAGCCTCCCGTGACCCGGGAATGATGGCGGTGCTCAAGGCCGCGACCAATGTCATCGAGTTCCAGGGGCTCGACATGTCGGACGCGATGACCCGGTACATGATGCGGGCAGTGGTCGCGTTCTACCTGCTGATGCCGATCGCGGTCGGGTCGACGGCCGCCGCGTTCTCGATCGTGGGGGAGAAGCAGCAGCGGACGCTCGAGCCGATCCTCGCGACCCCGATCACCGACCGGGAATTCCTGGCGGGCAAGCTGATGGTCTGCCTGGTGCCGACGGTGGCGGTGACCTGGCTCACGGGGGTGGTGGCGGTCGCGCTGGTGGACGCTGTCACGTACGTTCGGGCCAGAGAGCTGCTGCTTCCGGACCGGTTCTGGGTGGTGGGGATCGGGGTCCTCGCTCCGCTCCTCGGGATCGCGGTGACGCTGGTGACGATGCGGCTTTCGGCGAGGTCGGTCGATCCGCAGGCGACGGTGCAGGCCTCCGCGCTCGCCATCATCCCCGGATTCCTGGTGATCTTCGGCTTGTTCGGACGGATCCTCATCGCGAGCTTCCCGGCACTGCTGGTGGGAATCGGGATCATGATTGCCCTCGATTTCTGGCTTTTCCGGCTGGTTGAGAAGACTTTCGAGCGCGAAGAGATCCTCACCCGGTGGCGGTGAGCACGGAGCACAGCGCACAGCGCACAGAGCACAGAACACCGAGCACAGGAGAACACCATGAAAAGTCAGCTATCCCACCGAACTCGCGGTTTTCCCGTGCTCCGTGCCCTGTGCGCTGTGCTCCTCTCCGCGTGCGGTGGAGCAGCGGGGAAGGGCACGGAGGCGCCGGCGGCGCTCGATCTCCAGGGCCGGATCCAGGCGCGGCTCGATTCGCTGCCCAACATCTCGTCGGTCTACGTCAAGGACCTGAAGACCGGACGCGAGATCGCGATTCGGGCGGACGTGCCGATGAACACCGCCAGCGTGATCAAGATGGCGGTGATGATCCGGGCGTATCGGGACGCCGAGGCGGGGAAGCTCGACCTGAACGCGCGGCACGTCGTGAAGCCGGAGGAGTTCCGCCGCGGGAGCGGGCTGGTGCAGACCTTCGCCGCCGGGCTCAATCCCACGCTGCGCGACCTCATCACCCAGATGATCATCACGAGCGACAACACCGCGACCGATATCATGATCGCGACGGTCGGTCGCGAGCGGGTAAACGGGATGCTCGATTCGCTGGGCTACAAGGCCACCCGGCTGCACATGACGACGGGTGACCTCTTCAAGTGGATCTGGGTGCTGAGCGACTCGGCCAACACCAGGATGACGATGCGCGAAGTGTTCGAGAGGGGCTTCCCCACCGATGCCGGCGGCGAAGCGCGGATTTTCAAGGTGGCCGAAGACAGCGCGTACTGGCTGGGGACGATGACCGCGCGGGAGACCGGGAAGATCCTGGAGGACCTGGAGACCGGCAAGCTCGCCAACGCCGCGAACACGACCGAGATGCGCAACAACCTCCTGCAGCAGTTCTACAGCTCCAGGCTGCCCCAGCGGCTCGCGTTCAGCGGGGCGGGAATCGGTCACAAGACGGGCGACATCCCTCCGGTGCTCGGGAATGATGTGGGGATCATCTACGCGCCCAACGGGCCGATCGTGATCTCCGTGTTCACCAACCTCAATCGGGGTGATTTCTTCAACGTGGAGTCCGCGATTGGCAACATTGCGAAGGACGTCGCGGTGGAGTGGGGCGGCGTGAAGCCCTAAGGCCCTGAAGGCCTGATAGTGTTAGAAAGGGAGATTGATGTGACGATGATGATTCGAATCCTCGGAGTGTGGGCGATACTGTCCGCCGGTCCGCCGGTCCGCCTGCCCGCCCAGGCGTTGAGCGACACCACGCGGCGTGCCGTGGACTCGGTATTCAAGCAGTACGACAAGACCGACTCGCCGGGGTGCTCGCTCGGCGTCTATCGCGATGGCCGGATCATTTATGCCCGGGGGTACGGCATGGCGAACCTCGAGCTGGGTATCGCCATCTCCCCCAGGAGCGTCTTCGACATCGGGAGCACCTCCAAGCAGTTCACCGCGTTCGCCATCGGCCTCCTCGTGAAGGACGGCAAGCTCTCGCTGGATGATCCGATCCGGAAGCACATCCCGGAGCTGGGCCCGTACGCCGACGTGATCAAGCTCGGCGACCTGGTCCACCACACCAGCGGACTGCGCGACTACCTCACCCTGATGTACCTGGCGGGCTTCCGCTTCGACGATGTCACCGACGACCAGGACGCGCTCAACCTGATCGTCAAGCAGAAAGCGGCGAATTTTCCGCCCAACTCCGAGTGGCTCTACAGCAACACCGGCTATTTCCTGCTTTCACAGGTGGTGAAACGGGTCAGCGGCCAGACCCTTCGCGAGTTCGGGAGTACGAGGATCTTCGGGCCCCTCGGCATGACGGAGACCCACTTCCACGACGATCACA
>DATEOL010000147.1:0-7487 GCA_035274025.1 Gemmatimonadales bacterium
CGGGAAGCCGGCTTCGAGAATCCGGACATCGAGCCGACGCGGATCTACGAGTTTGCGGAAGCGACCGAGCTGCTGGCGAGCGCCGGCCTCGATGCGGCATCACTTGCGGACCAGGTGAGCGGCCGCGTGCTCAGTGCGTTCGTCCGCGCGACGAAACCTTCATGAACAAGAGAGGAGGAGATATGAGCGACCTCAAGGACACCGAGTCAGGACCCTGTTGCACCGGCGGCTGCTGCGGCAGCTGAACCGGAGATTCATGACTGTAGCGTCAGACCGCCCCCCCCTGCGCGTGCTGTTCGTCTGTACCGGGAACAGCGCGCGCAGCCAGATCGCCGAGGCCGTCCTCAACCGCAAAGGGCGAGGGCGGTTCGAGGCCTTCAGCGCCGGCTCGCAGCCGGCCGACCGAGTGCACCCGCTTGCCCTCGCGACCCTACGGGATGCCGGAATCGAATGGGGTAGCCATCCGCCCCGTGGGCTCGAGGGCCTGGATCGTGAGCATTGGGATTTGATCATTACCGTGTGCGACAACGCCAGGGAATCGTGTCCGATCTTTCCGGGACAGCCGGTGCTGGCGCACAGGGGAATGGCCGACCCCGCTGCCGTCGAAGGTTCGGAAAGCAGGCGCCGTGCGGCGTTCAATGATGCGCTTTCGCTGATCAGCCGGCGGATTGACCTTCTCCTCGCGCTCCCCTTCGAAAAGCTTGAGCGGCTTGCCCTGGAAGCCGGGGTGAAAGCGATACCCGACCAGACGTCACGGGCATGGTTGTCGCCGGCCGTTTGAACGGATTTCTGTTTGAGGTAGCCCGTAGCCAGTAGCCCTACCCCGGGCGGAACCTTCCCCTTAGATTCTCAGGTGAATATCTCAGGGGAGCACCTGTGCCCGGCGCCGATCTCGACCTCCTTCGCGGTACCCTCGACCTCCTGGTCCTTCGGGCGGTAAGCGCCGGCCCGCAGCACGGCTTCGGCATCGCCCAGTGGATCGCGCAGGTCACCCAGGACGACCTCCGGATCGACGACGGCGCGCTCTACACCTCGCTGCACCGGCTCGAACGGCGCTCGCTGCTCAAGGCCTCGTGGGGCATCACCGACAAGAACCGGAAGGCCAAGTACTACCAGCTCACCCCCGCGGGTCGCCACGCGCTCGCCCGCGATACCGCGCAGTGGACCGCGTACGCCGCCGCGATGTTCCGGGTCCTCAAGTCCCAGAAGGAAGCCATTCGCCTGCTGGAGCGGATGGGCTGACGCGATGCCGCGGTTCCTGGAAGTCTTCCGGCTCTCCGGACGCGAGCCCTCCACCCGGGACGACGTCGAAAACGAGCTGCAGTTCCATCTCGCCGAGATGGAAGACATGCTCATGGCCCAGGGCGCGACCCGCGAGGTCGCGCGAGACGAGGCGCGGCGCCGGCTGGGCGATATCGAGCGGCTGCGCAAGGAGCTTCGCATGATGGCCGAGGACACCAGGCGCACGGTGCGCCGCACCCAATGGCTCGAGGACGTGGGTTCCGACCTGCGCTTCGCCGCGCGCGGCCTGATGCGCGCCCCCGGCTTTACCCTGGTCGTGGTCGTCACGCTCGGCCTCGCAATCGGGGCAAACGCGACGATGTTCGGCGTCGTCGACCGTCTGCTGCTGCGCCCGCCCGCTGAGATTCCCTATGCGAAGGACATCCGGCGCGTGACGGTCGCGCGGTGGATCGGGGAGAAGCTGACCCCGCCCTGGGATGCCGTCTCGTATCCCTCCTTCAAGGCGCTGCGCGACGATACCCGGTCGTTCGCGGCCGTGGCGGCGGTCACTGTCCAGAACATGTCGAGTGGGACCGGCGCCGAGGCGCGGCCGATCCGCGCGGTGCTCGCGACGGGTCAGTACTTCACCCTGCTCGGCACGCGCCCCTACCTGGGACGGTTCTTCGGCGAGGAAGACGACAAGGAGCCGTCCGGCTCGCCGGTCGTCGTGGTGAGCCACACCTTCTGGCGCCAGGCCCTGGGTGCGCGGACCAACGTGCTGGGGGAGACGGTCCGCCTCGATGGACATCCATATGAAGTGATTGGCGTGGCACCCGCGGGCTTCACCGGGACCGACCTCCAGCCGGTCGACCTCTGGCTTCCGTTCAATACCGCGGGGACGTACTCGTTCGGCTCCGACGGTGACTGGCGGGTCAACCAGGGCTGGCAGTTCATCAACATCCATGTCCGCCTCAAGGACGGGGTGAACGAAGTCGCCGCGGCGACCGATGCGATGAATGCCTATCAGGCGATCCAGGAGCCAGAGCGCACCTATGAGAAGCGGGCGGTGCCGGTCCTCGGCTCCTTGATCGCCGCGCGCACGCCCGGCGCGAGCGAGGGCTCCGATGCGCAGGTGGCCGCCTGGCTTTTCGGCGTCGCGGCGATCGTGCTCATCATCGCGTGCGCCAACGTCGCCAATCTGGTCCTCGCGCGGGGCGTGCGGCGGGAAGCAGAAATGGCGGTGCGGCTCGCGATCGGCGGCTCGCGCTGGCGGCTGATGCGGATGCTGCTCACCGAGAGCATCCTGCTGGCAATGCTGGGCGCCGGCGTGGGCCTCCTGCTTGCGCGGTGGGGCGGTGACCTGATGCGCGGCGTGCTCCTGCCCGGAGTTTCGTTTGAATCGAGTGGCGGAGAGGGGCGCGTGCTCGCGGTCACCGCGATCGCGACCATCGTCGCCGCGATCGTCGCGAGCCTCCTTCCGATGACGCGCGCGGGACGCACCAACCTGAGTGGCGCGCTGCACGGCGCCTCGCGCCAGGTCGGCGCCTCGTCGCTCCGCCTGCGCACCGGTCTCCTCCTGGTCCAGACGACGCTCTGCACCGCGCTCCTCGTCGGCGCGGGACTGTTCGTGCGGAGCCTCAACCGGATCTCGGGACTCGATCTCGGGATCGACACGAGCCGGCTCGTGAGCATCCGGATCGATCTCGGTTCCGCCGGCGTGTCCGGCCCGGAGCAGCAGGGGTTCTATCGCGACGCCGCCGAGCGGCTGCGCAACACGCCGGGCGTGCGCGCCGCGGGCGCAATGCAGGGCATGCCCTTCGGCAGCAACTCCGCGGAAGGGATCAAGATTCCGGGCCGGGACAGTATCAAGGTCATGCCCGGTGGAGGGCCGTATTTCTTTCGCGTGGGTCCCGGTGCGCTGGAAGCGCTGGGCGTGCGACTCATCCGCGGGCGACTGTTCACCCCCGCGGACAACGCGGGCGCTGCGGCGGTCGCGGTGATCAGCGAGCGCATGGCGCAGGAGCTCTGGCCCGGGGAGGATGCGCTAGGCAAGTGTTTCCAGGCCGGCCAGGACGACCGCTGTCGCGAGGTGATCGGTGTGGTGGCCGATGTTCACCGGCAGGAGCTGATCGAGGCGGATTTCCTCCTCTACTTCACGGCTGTCGACCAGCAGCAGCCGACCGCGACGCCGAGCAACCTGCTGGTCGCGACGAACGGCCCGCCGGAACAAATGGTCGAGCCGATCCGGAAGGAGCTCCAGGCGCTCCGGGGCGACCTGCCCTATGTGAACGTGCGGCCCTTCGAGGAGATCATCGCGCCGCAGAAGCGCTCGTGGCGACTGGGCGCCACGATGTTCACGCTGTTCGCGGGGCTGAGCCTGCTCATCGCCGCGGTGGGACTCTACGGCGTGCTCTCCTACCTGGTAAGCGAGCGGACCCGCGAGCTCGGACTCCGCGCCGCGCTCGGCGCGACACCGGGCACGCTGCTCGAGATGGTGGTGCGCAGCGGGATCGCGTCCGCGCTGCTCGGGGTGATTCTCGGCCTTGGCGTCGTGGTGGTAGTGGCGGGGAAGCTGGGCTCGCTCCTCTATCAGACGTCGCCGCGAGACCCGTTGGTGCTGCTAGCGGCGGGCGCGGTGGTCGTTGTGGTGGCCCTCGCGGCGAGCGTGGTCCCGGGGCTGCGGGCGACGAAGGTTGATCCGATGGAAGCGCTGCGCACCGAGTAGGTCTCCAAGGTCTCGCAGGTCTCCAAGGTCTCGGTGTGTATTCGAGACCTTTGAGACCTTTGAGACGATGTCAATGCACGAAAGCCTTCACGTCTCCTGCAAGTTTCCCCAGCGACGGGACATGGATGTACATCATGTGTCCCGCCTCGTAGTAGCCGGTCGAAATCTTCGCGCGCTGCTCCGCCGGCAGCCGCAGGTGTGAGATCGAGTATTCCGCGGCGTAATAGGGAGTCGCCGCGTCGTAGTAGCCGAACGCCACGAAGAGCCGCATGTGCGGGTTCCGGGCCCAGGCCGAGCGGAGCCTCTCGCCTACGTCGACGTATTCATTGTCGGATCCGAAGTTCCACGGCGCCCCGATGCCGCCGCCGAGGATGTAGTACTCCAGGTCGCTGGAGTAGCCGAGGTCGCGGCGCACGTAGTCGTTGAACATGGCAGTGTAAGGCGGACGGATCGCCGCCATGCTGGGATCGAAGTCGGGCCGCTCCGAACCGGTCATGCCGTTCACGCCGGTGAAGCGGGCGTCGAGCCGGCCGACGGTCTTCCCCTGGTCCCGCAGCAGCTCGGCGTCGAAGCGGCCCAGCTCGATCCGCAGGTTGCTCTGCTCGACGAAGCTGCGCGAGAGGCCGGTGTAGCGGGCGAGCTTTTCCGCCGCGGCGCGCCGCTCTTCGGCGCTGAGCTTGTCTCCCCTGGCAAGGGTCACCAGGAATTCGCCGGTGGCCCAGTTCTCCACTTCCGTCAGCGTCTTTCGCAGGTCGGCCTGCAGCTCAGGCGCGAGCTTCTTGTGGTACCAGGCGGTCGCGGTGTAGGTCGGGATGTGCAGCGCGTAGGGCAGGTCGTTGCCAGTGCCGAAATCCGCCGTTCCGAAGTTGAGGATGGTGGAGACGAGGATGACGCCATTGAGGGCGATGCCGCGATTGACCAGATGTTCGGAAAGCGCGGCGGCGCGCGTCGTGCCGTAGCTCTCGCCGACGACGTAGAGCGGCGAGCTCCAACGGGTATTGCGGCTCAGGTAGAGCCGGATGAATTCGCCCACCGATCGCACGTCGCCCTCGAGTCCCCAGAATTTCTTGCCAAGCTCCTGGGTGGCGGCGCGGCTATACCCGGTGCCGACAGGATCGATGAAGACCAGGTCGGTGAACTCGAGCCAGGTCTGGTCGTTGTCGACCAGCTGGTAGGGCGAGGCGGGCATCCAGCCGTCGCTCTCCATCTTGACCCGACGGGGACCGAGGGCGCCGAGATGGAGCCAGACGGAGGAGGAGCCGGGACCGCCATTGAAGGAGAACATCAGCGGCCGGGTGCCGGGCTCCGCGCCATCCATGGTATAGGCCATGTAGAACATCTGGGCTTCGGTCGCGCCCTGGTCGTTCTTGATGGGCATGAGCCCGGCCGTGACGGTGTACTTGCGCACCTTGCCGCCTATGGTGATCTGGTGCTTCGTGACGACAGGTTTCTCCTCGGCTCCGGGTGTCACCGGGGGAGCAGGCTTCACCGAGTCCGTTGCCCGTGCCTGGGCGAAGAGCAGGTTGGGAACCAGCAACCCCACGGGGATGAGTCGCGTGAAATTGATCATTGGTCGGATAGTTTGGGTTCTACTTCCTTGACCAGTCGTCCGCAGATTACGCAGATGCCGCAGATGATTCCCGCCCCCCTCGACGATCGCGATCCCAGGACCCATCAGATCATTGGTGCGGCCATGGACGTGCATTCCCAGTTGGGTCCCGGCTTCCTTGAACCGGTGTACCAGGAGGCGCTATCGGTGGAGCTTTCCGGGCGGGGAATTCCCGCTCAGCGAGAAGTAGAGATACCAGTATTCTATAAGGGGCAGCCCTTGGGCATCCGATACCGGGCCGACTTCATATGTTTTTCGACAGTCCTGGTGGAGCTCAAATCACTTGATCGACTCACCAGTCGCGAACATCAGCAGATCATCCACTATCTGGTTGCGAGTGGACTGGAGACAGGTCTCCTGATCAATTTTGGCGCGAGCAGGCTGATGTATAAACGGTTTGTGAACTCCGTGGGACGACTGAGTCATCTGCGCTCATCTGCGTCATCTGCGGATAACCCGTCACGGAATCGGAACCCAACATGCCCGTAAGGATCCTGACTGGCCACGACGTAGCCCGACTGCTCCCCATGGAGGAGTGCATCTCTGCGATGGAGGATGTGCTCTCATCCCTCGCGAGAGGTGAGGCGATTCAACCGTTGCGGAGCGTGCTCCGGCTTCCCGCGGGGAAGGGCGCCTTCGGGGTCATGCCCGGCCAGACCAACAAGCCCAATGCCTTCGGGATCAAGGTCATCACCGTCTTTCCGGGCAACGAGGGCACCAAGTACGACAGCCATCAGGGTGCCGTCATCCTCTTCGAGCCTGAGTACGGCACCATGGTCGCCGTCATGGACGCCGCCTCGGTCACTGGAATCCGGACCGCGGCCGTCTCCGGCGTCGCCACCCGACTCCTTGCAAAGGAGAATGCCGGCGACCTCGCGATCCTGGGGTCCGGTGTCCAGGCCAAGTCCCACCTCGAAGCCGTGCGCGCCGTGCGGAAGCTCCGCCGGGTGCGGGTCTGGAGCCGGAACGAGGCCAACGGCCGGGCCTTCGTCGAGTGGGCCGGACAGCGGTTCGGTATCGACGTCGAGCCGGCCAAAACCGTGCGCGATGCCGTGAAGGACGCGGACGTCATCTGCACTTGCACCTCATCGGGCGAACCGATCCTGGCCGGGGAGTGGCTCGCGCCCGGCACCCACGTCAACGTCGTCGGATCGAGCATCCCGACCAAGCGTGAGGTCGACGCCGAGGCGGTGAAGCGGTCGCGGCTCTTCACCGACCGGATGGAATCGGCGCTCGCCGAGGCGGGGGACTTCCTCCTCGCACGGAAGGAAGGTGTTGTCGATGACGCCCACATCCTGGGTGAGATCGGCGAGCTCCTGATCGGGTCCAAGGCCGGCCGGACCGGCGACAAGGACATCACCATGTTCAAGTCCCTGGGCCTCGCGGTCGAGGACGTGGCGAGTGCCCACGTCGTCTGGACCGAGGCCGAGCGCCGGAACGCGGGCACCGTGGTCGAGCTGGGAGGTATCCGGGAGTAGGCACGCGACATGCCTCTGGCTGGTCCATGAACCTCGCGCGCCGCCTTGATGACCTCGGCCTGCTTGAGGTCGAGTGGTGCCAGCTGCGGTTTTCTCGGCGACGTCCTCACCGCTCAGCACTTCGACCTTGACCTGGACCGTTCCCGATTGCGCCTCTGCGAACGCCGGCGACCGAGCGAGGAAGGTCAGGAGGGTCGCCCACGCTAGCTTTGTGCGATGCATGCTCCCCAAGCTAGCGACGTGATCGGAGCGCGCGAGCGCACCGGCGCCGCGCTTCCGCCGACGCCACTCGTGCGGCTCGACCACGACGGTCCCGGCGAGATCTGGCTCAAGCTTGAGAACCTCCAGCCTATCGGCAGCTTCAAGGTCCGCGGGTCCGGTAACGCGCTGCTCTCCGCCGATCCCGCCACGCTCGCGCAGGGCGTGTACACCGCCAGCGCGGGGAACATGGCGC
>DATEOL010000148.1:0-14994 GCA_035274025.1 Gemmatimonadales bacterium
GGCGCACGTGCCAGTGCTCGACTTGACGCGCGGCCCAACCGTCCTCGCCAGGGTCCCGGAGACCAATCACATCGGGCTCACCGACTTGTCATTGCAGGGACCGCTCTTCCGCTGGATGGGGATCACCGGCAAGCTGAATCCCCACCACCGCGAGGCGATCATGACCGATTACACGGTGGGTTTCTTCGAGAAGTACCTGATGAACCGGAATCCGGAGCTGTTCGACGGACTGGCCGCAAAGTACCCGGACGTGGCGGTGATGTCGAAGTAGTCGAGGAGGCGCTTCGACTATTGAGGACACGCGGGCGTCACGCGATCGAGGTAGAAGATCAGGTCGAACGCTTCCGCAAGGTTCAAGCGGAAGATTCCCTGCCCCTCCCCCATCTGGTGCTCGCGATCGAGCCACGACCTGACCGGACTCGGAGCCGCGCGAAGGTCGAGCAGCCAGAGTTTCTGGCCCAGGCCCTGGGCAATGCGGTCGATCGATTCCGGTGGTGCTTCCTGAAGATCCGCGCTGAATCCGGTGCATCCCCAGGTCCCGCCGCCGATCAGGTTCCCCATGTTCACGAACCGCGACCCGAGGCGCGGACGCAGGTAAGTCCCCATCACGGCGTTTCCGCCGCTCGGCGAGATGATGTTCGTGACCGGCGCGCTGCTGATGTGATAGCGCGATGCAAAGACCAGGACCTTCCCGCCGGTCCCCTCCTGATCCACGATCCAGCTCACGTTGTCCGCCTGAAAGCGGTCCCGCACGTCGATCGATACCCCGAAGAAGCCCATCCCGGTGGCCGGCGTCCATCCCACCGGCATCTGACGGAGCCACTGGTCCGCGGCCCGGGCACCCAGGGCACTGCGATAGGCCCACTGGTACTCCCGCGCGGAAGAGGCCGCCCCATAAGCCCCTTCCCGGCGCTCATAGAGCGTCACGAGGTCATTGATGATGCCGGTGAGCTCATCGCGCTCGTTCTGCTTCAAGGCAGGGTATTGCGTGGTGTCGTTCGAGGACGGGTCGAGCTTGATCCGCGGCAGGAAGCGATCGACCCGCGCGTGGATCGCCCGCGCTGACACGGTGTCGACCCGATCGAGATAGAGAAGGGCCTCCTCGAGTCCGGTATGCAGGCCACGGCTCGCCTGCGGGTTCCCCGGACTGCCCGGCACATCGAACCCGTAGAAGTTGACCTTCCGCGCGTGCTTCGGGTCGGCGTTGTACTCCCGGATCCAGGACACCAGCGCGGCATTCTGGGGCATCCGGTCGAAGGTCCACGTGATGCCGCGGGTGAGGACGTCCTTGAGCTCACCGGGGCCACCGCGGACGTAGTCGTGCACGTACCGGCTCTCGGAAACGCCGGACTCGATCGCAATGGCGGTGAAGCCCATCTCCCGGACCAGGTACTGGAAGAGCCGGTTACGGAATTCCAGCGGCTCCGCGCCGGCGTGCACGCCTTCGCTGATCGCTACAACCGTGGCGTTGCCGATCATCGCCTTGATCGGCGCCAGATCGCTGGTCGATGCGACCGGGGTCGTCGAATTGAGCGGCTTGAGCGCGCCCCGGGCCCAGGTCAGGAATGCGTCGCGGCCGGGATCCGACTGCGCCAACAGGCAAGCAGGTCCAACCCAAAGCGCACCAAGCGAAACGAAGAACCTGAGACCCACCTATCTGCCTCCGGTCAGGAGTGCATGCTTCCGGAGTGAAGCCTGGAGCTGGTCGTGCGGAATCGCGTAGTACCTGATGTAGTCGGCGCCGGTCATGGTCTCGGCGGCGATCATCGCGTTGATGATCGCTTCCTCCGTCACCTCGACTGTCGCCATGAAGATCGGATCCATTCCGCCGGAGGGAACTCTGGTCACCGGCACCGGTGATGTCGCCGGCATGCTGTTCCCCGCATCGGCGCCCTGGTTCGCGGTCGAGAAGGCAATGAAGATGTCGCCCGAGCCGTTGCCGTGCCGCGTCCCCATCCGGCCCATGCCAAGGCTCACGCGACGCACCACGCGCCGAAGCTGGTCCGGAGTGAGCGGGGCGTTGGTGCCGATGACCACGATGATCGAGCCCTGCTCCGCTTCCTCGCCGCCCGATCCGCCGGTCGCGCTGCAGATCGGCATCTCGGCACCACGAAACTGCACCGGCGGGTCGACCTTCCGGGTGACGCAGGGGTCGTACCCCTGGATCTCCCGCCCGACCGGAATGCCGGAGATGCGGAGCTCGGTGCGAAGACCGTAGTTGCACTGCACCAGCGCGCCAACGACGAAACCGCCTTCATTCGGGGCGAGCTGCCGCGATGACGTGCCGGTTCCTCCCTTGAAGCCATTGCACAGCATCCCGGTTCCACCCCCCACATTTCCTTCCGCGACCGGTCCGGGCTTCGCGGCATCGAGCGCGCGAATGGCGTCGGCGGCCTTCACGTGCTGGCCCTTCTGGTCATTGAGCCGGCCATCCGACGTCTCGGCCACCACCGGATACCAGAAGGGGCCGGCCGCTCCCTTGCTCACCATCCAGGACACCACGGCATCGCGCACGACACCCACGCTCAAGGTGTTGGTGATGAGGATCGGGGTTTCGAGCACGCCACTCTCGTCGATCCAGTGGGTCCCGGTCATGTCGCCGTTGCCGTTGCCGATCGTGAACGCGGCGAAGACCGGCGCGAAGTTCCCCTGGCCTCGCGGGAGGATCGCGGTGACGCCGGTTCGTACTGGGCCCCTCCCGACCTCCCGCCTTCCCTCACCCGAGATCAGGGTGGAATACCCGACTGCGACACCGGGGATGTCGGTGATCGCATTGAGCGGACCGGGCGTCCCGTCGAGGGGAACGCCCAGGTCGCGGGCGCGGGGCTTCTGGGCACTGGCGCCACCAGGAATCAGGGCCAGTGCGATGATCAGGTATCGGATTCGCATGCTACTTGCCCGCCAGTTTCTTCATGAAGCGATTGTAGAAATCGATGCCGGTCTCGTAGTCGCGCACCCGGATCCGCTCGTCACGGCCGTGGGCCCTGACGTCGCCCTGCTCGAGGAACAACCCCGACAGACCGTATGCCGGGATACCCGCGCGCCGAAAGAAGCGGCTGTCGGTGCCACCGGTCTCGAGCCCGGGCACGATCGGCACACCGGGCCACATCTCCTGCACCATCGCCTTGACCGCGCCGAACACCTCGGGATTGAGGGGCGACGAGGGCGAGTCGCCCGGCTCGAGGAAGATCCATTTCGACTTGACCTGGGAGTCGGCGATGGTCTCTCGCAGCGTTTGATACACCGCGTCGGACGACTGCCCGGGAAGGATCCGGCAGTTGATCACGGCGGTTGCGAACTGCGGGAGCGCGCTGGGACCGAGGCCGGCGTCCATCTGGGTCGGAATGCAGGTGGTGCGCATCAGGGCGTTGAAGTACGGGTCGCGGGAGAGCCGCTCGACGGCCGCGGCGTCGGGCGGGACCTGGGAGGCCCCGCGAAGGTCGCGGGCAAGATCGCCCGATTCGAGGTCGGCCTGGGCGGCGAACATCGCGCGAGTCACCTCGCCGAGATCGGGTGGGAACGTCAGCCGGCGAATCCGGTCGAGCGCTTCGGTCAGCTGATAGATGGCGTTGTCGGGCCTCGGTATCGACGCGTGACCGCCCCGGTTCTCAGTCGAGAGCTCGATCAGCGTTTCCTTCTTCTCCCCCGCCGACACACCGACGGCGACCGGAATGCCGTTCTTGGTCTGGAAGTCCCCGCCGTCCGCGTTGAGCACGTATTCGCCGTCGACCAGGGCCCTGTGATTCCGCAGCAGCCAGCCCGCTCCTATCTCGTCACCGTAGGCTTCTTCATCGGCGGTGAGCGCCAGGATGAGGTCGCGCGCGGGAACCCATCCCTCCCGCTTCCAGCGGATGAAGTTTGCCACCAGGATCGACGCGGCCCCCTTCATGTCCTGGGTGCCGCGTCCGTAGAAGTAGCCATCGCGCTCGATCAGCTTGAAGGGATCGAGGTCGGACGACCAGTCCTCGCGGCGCGCCTCGACGACGTCGATATGACCGAGCAGGACAATGGGCCGGCCCGTGCCACTGCCGCGGAGCCGGGCGACCACATTGTGTTTCTTCGGAGAGGGCCCGAGGACCTGGACATCCATCGCCGCGAACCCCGCCGCACGAAGCCGGCGGGCCACGGCCTGGGCGACCGGAGTCGCTCCGACTCCGCCCTCCGTGCTGCGGATCTCGATCATTTCACGGAGAATTTCCCGACCGAGCTGGAGGTAGTCAGTCGGGGTCTTCTGAGGCTGTTGAGCGAGGGCGACTGCCGGGAGCAGCGCCACCAGGAGCAGCAGGAATCTGATGCGCATGCTCTTGCGTCCCTTCGGGTCCCTTCGGTGACCTTCCCTTACACCGTCTTGATGGCTTCGACCAGCTTCGACAACGTCTTCTTCGCGTCGCCAAACAGCATGCGGGTGTTCGGGCGATAGAACAACGCGTTGTCGATCCCGGCGAATCCGGCGGCCATCCCGCGCTTGAGGACGATGCAGAGCTTGGCCTTGTCGGCGTCGAGGATCGGCATCCCGTAGATCGGGCTCGAGGGATCTTCCCGGGCGGCGGGATTCACGACGTCGTTCGCGCCGACCACGAGCGCCACGTCGGTCGACTCGAACGCGCTGTTGATCTGTTCCATGTCGACCAGCTGGTCGTACGGAACGTTGGCCTCGGCGAGGAGGACGTTCATGTGGCCGGGCATGCGTCCCGCCACCGGGTGCATCGCATGCTTCACGTCCACGCCGCGGCGGGTCAGCTCGGCGCAGAGTGAGGCCAGGTCGTGCTGGGCCTGGGCCACGGCGAGACCGTACCCCGGGATCACGATCACCCGGCGCGCATACGCCAGAGCGACGGCGGTGTCCTCCACCGTGGTCTCGCGCGCGGTGAGTCCGGTCGCATCGGTGGCCCTGCCCGCCGCGGCCGCCGGAGCGCCGCCCCCGAAGCCGCTGAAGAGCACGTTCGCGAGCGAGCGGTTCATCGCCTTGCTCATGAGGAGCGTGAGCAGCGTGCCCGAGGCGCCGACCAGCATGCCGGCGACGATCAGCATTTCGTTGTTGAGCTCGAGACCGGTGATCGCGGTGGCGAGGCCCGTCATCGAGTTGAGTACCGCGATCACGACGGGCATGTCGCCGCCGCCGATGGCGAGCGTGGCCAGGGCGCCGAGCAGCAGGGTGATGCCGAAGATGATCCAGAGCGCGTCGGCGCCCTGCCGGTCCATGATGACGAGGGCGCCGAGGACGATCACGGCAACCAGCAGCGCCAGGTTGAAGAGCCGCTGGAGCGGGAACTTGAGCGGCTTGGAGGAGAGCAGCTCCTGGAGCTTGCCGAACGCGATCAGGCTTCCGCTGAAGGAGATGGCGCCGATCGCGATGCCGAGGACACTGGCGACCTTCACCAGCCCGGGCACGCCCCCGTTGTGCGAGAGGTGGAGGTACTCGACCAGCGAGATGAGCGCGGCGGTGGCGCCGCCGGCGCCATTGAAGAGCGCCACCATCTGGGGCATGGCGGTCATCTTGACTCGGCGGGCGGATACCACGCCCACGACGGCGCCGATGAGGATGCCCACGGCGATCAAGCCGAACGAGAGGATCTGCCGGTCGAGCAGGGTCGCCCCGAGCGCGATGAACATGCCGACCGCGGCGAGCCGGTTCCCCGAGCGCGCGGTGCGCGGGGAGCTCAAGCGCTGCAGACCGAAGATGAAGAGGACGGCAGCCGCGATGTAACTCAGGCTGATCGCGGCGTCCCGCAGATCGAACGTCACGCCTGACCGGACTTGTCGGAGGCGCCCGGCTTCTGCTGCTGGAACATGTCGAGCATCCGCTCGGTCACCGCGAAGCCCCCGAAGACATTGGCGGCGCCGAGGACCACCGCCGCGAAGGCGAGGGCCTGGAGCAGCGGGGTGTCGGCGTAGCCGGCCACCAGCATCGCGCCGAGCAGGACGATGCCGTGGATGGCGTTGGTGGCCGACATGAGCGGCGTGTGGAGGATCGCGGGGACGCGGGCGATGACTTCGAAGCCCACGAACGTGGCGAGGATGAAGACGTAGATGGCGAGGATCAGGTCGCGGCTCATCGAGTCGTTCGGGTGCGGGTGCGCTGGCCAGGGACGTCGATAAAATAGCCCCAAGGCCCCAAGGCCCCAAAGCCCTACTTACTCGCGATCCACCGATCCACCATCTCTCCCACCACCTGCATCGGCAGCGCCCCCGCGTCGAGGATCAGCGCGTGGAACTCCCCCACGTCGAATGTCGGACCGAGCGCCTGCTCGGCCTTGCCCCTGAGACGCCAGAACTCGAAGGCGCCGACCTTGTAGCCCAGCGCCTGGGCCGGCATGTCCACCGAGTACCGGAGCGACTCCGACGCGATCTCCGATTCCGCCATCATCGTGTGGTCGCGCATGAACTGCATCGCCCTCTCCCGCGACCACCCCAGCAGGTTCATGCCGGGATCGACCACCAGCCGCGTGGTCAGGAACGCCTCGCTGATCAGTCTCCCATAGAGATCGTACGGATCCGAGAAGAGCCCGAGCTCCCCGGCGAGCCCGCTGGCGTATTCGGCCCATCCCTCGTTGAAGGCGACCGCGCCAAAGTCGCGGCGGAGTGGCGGCAAGTCAGGATTCTCCTGCGCCAGCGAGATCTGGAAGTGATGCCCCGGCACCAGCTCGTGGTACGCAATGTTGGCGACCGAGAAGAGACTCCGGGTCTCCAGGTGGGAGGCGTTGTAGAAGTAGATGCCTACCGGGGATGAGGGTGAGGGCGCCTGGTAGAATCCGTAGGTCTGCGACCCCTCGAGTGCCGGGTTCAGCCGACGGAATTCCCCCGCCGCCTTGGGCACACGCAGGAACAGCTCAGGGACCAGGGGTTTTATCGCCTCATAGTACTTCTGGTAGCGCGCCCCCACTTCCTCCGGCGTTTTCGCGCGGAACCGCGGATCCCGGTTCATCGCGGCCAGGAATTCCTTCCGGGTCCCCTTGAAACCGATCACCTTGAGGAGACTGTCCATCGATGTCTCCAGCGTCGCGAGGTGATCGAGTCCCCGCTGGTGAATCTCCTCCGGCGTGAGATCGAGCGTCGTGCTCCGCCCCACCAGGTACCGGTAGTACTCCTCGCCCCCCGGATACTGCTTGAGTCCCACCGCCTCGGGTGCCTTCGCGAGATACTCCCCGCCGAGGTAGTCGATGAGCCTGCCGAGCGCGGGATTGAGCTTGTCGTCGATCGTCTGCGCGATCCTGGCGCCGAGCGCCGGATCCGTCGATATGTCGATCCGCGTCGTCGAGGGTGAATACGGGCTCGAGGTCCCCGGCTTCCTCAGTGCGCCGAGAGCACCGATGACCTGCTGCACCTCGGCCTGGTTGAGCCGGATCCCCCGCGTTGCGCGCGCCTCGAGCCCCAGGCGGATTGAATCGGCCAGAGGGCCAATCTCACTCAGCCGTGCCAGAAACCGTTCCCGGTGTTCCGGGGTATCGAGCGGCATGTCCCGACCGAGGAACAGCAGCTCGCCCGTCAGCGGGCTCTGGTACGGCGTGATCGAAGAGAATGAGAGCCAGTAATACTTCGGGGCCTGCACCCAGCCCTGCAGAATCCAGTCGAGTGTCGCGGCGCTCAACTGCTCAGAGGGCGTGAGCTTCGTGCGATCGAGCGTCTGCAGCGTGTCGAGCAGCGCGCGCGCAAACGTCGCGTCGGCTTCGTCCGACGCAAGCGATACCGACGGCAACCGCTCGATGTTCCGGCCGTAGCGATTCTGGAGCGTGATGCTGTTGCTGATGGTGCGCTCGTGGGCGTCCGTCAAGAGTCGCGAGAGGACTGCAGACTGAGCCTGGGTTGAGGCGGGAGCGGCCACGCCCAGCATCGCAACGAGGAGATGTGCACGCATGAAAGAAAGTCCTATAGGGGCCGGGCAATGCCCGGCCCGCATCAAACGTGGCCTGCCCGGAAGACAAAGTACACGGCACCGCAGAGACAGAGCCCGGCCCAGAGATAATCCAGCTTGAGCGGCTCCTTCATCACGATCCACGCGAAGGGCACGAACACGCTCAGGGTGATCACTTCCTGGATGATCTTGAGCTGTCCCACGCTGAGCTCGGTGTGACCGATCCGGTTCGCCGGCACCTGCAACAGGTACTCGAACAGCGCGATCCCCCAGCTCACCAGGGCGGCGACGATCCACGGCCGCCCGTTGAGATACCGGAGATGTCCATACCAGGCAAACGTCATGAAGACGTTCGAGAGCGCGAGCAGGAGGACGGTCTTGAGGACAGTGGGCATGACCGGGAGCGGGAAGCGGGGAGCGGGAGCGGAGAGCGGGCGCCCTAACGGGCTGCCTCTTCCACGGCCTTCGCGACGTCGCGGGCCGCTTCCGCAACGTCGGGCAGCTCGGGGTTCCGCCGGTTGAACTTTCCGGACCGGATGTCGCTGCTCAGCGCCGCGCACATCTCCCTGGTCCGGCGGATCCGGAACCGCTCCTGGAAGTTGGCGTAATCGGTCTCGTTGGCCGCCATCAGGAGTCCCCACGCGCGGAGCCGCAGGTCATCGAGCGCGCTCTTGAGGTCCGCCAGGCCGGGCGCGTCACGCTCGCCGTCGGCGACCTGCTTTTCCAGCGTGCGCAGAGTAGAACTGATCGTCGTGACCTGTTCCGACCACGCGAACTGGCTCATCGCGTTCTCCAATTTGTAATGTGGGGATGAAACGACTGGCTAATCGTAATATCATGCCCTACCGGAACCGTAGGGCCGGGCAATGCCCGGCCCCTGCGGTCCTACCGGCTGATTCCGTCCAGCGACTCCTGATAGACCTTGCGCGACAGGGCCGCCACCCACGGCTTGAAATTCGGGGACAGATTCCCGTTGGGACCGTATTTCCTTCCCTGCGCGTCCACATCGACGCTGGCGAGCACCGGATCGACGCCGACGACTCCCCGCTCGAGCGCGGCGTGCACCTGGCTGATGATCGCGTTGAAGGTCTCGATGGTGAGCTGGAGATAGTCCTTTCCGCGGAACGCCTTCCCCTGCCCCGGCACGATGGTCGTGACCTCCAGCCGCTCCAGGCTCCGCAGGCTCTCGAGCCAGGGCGTGATCGAGAACGAGTTGGTGGTCCATGGCGGCGGCCCGTCCCCGCTTTCCGGCGCGACGAGCACGTCACCCGTCACCAGGATCTTCTCGGCGGGGAGATAGAGCACCGCGGTTGTCGTGGCATCGCCGGTCGCACTGAGCAGCCGGAATTCCCGGCTCCCGCTCCAGAAGACCAGCGTGTCCTGGAACGCCACGTTGGGCAGCACGCGGGGCAGCGACCGCACTTCGGCCTCGAAGCTCGCCGTTTCGGCGATGTCCTTCTCCTGGGCGGCCCGCGCCTCGGCGGTGAGGGGTTTGCCATCGGCCGTCTTGCCGGTCCGGATCGCGGTGTCGAGCACCGCGCGCGAGCTGGTGACCGACCGCGCCAGGCTGCCCGCGAAGAAGCCGCCGGGCATCCGCTTCATGTAGTCCCGGGTACCCCTGGTCGCGATGATCTGGATCCCGGGCCACGCCTTCTGGAACTCGTTGTTGCCCGACCAGTGATCCTGGTGCCAGTGCGAATTGATCAGGGTCTTCACCGGCTTGTCGGTGACCTTCCGGATTTCGGCGATCACCAGGCGAGCCGTGCCGGCGCGGGTGAAGCTGTCGAAGACCGTGACGTCGTTCTCGTTGACCACGACAACGACGTTGGTCGCGGTCCAGAGGTCGAGCGTGGAGGGAGCCCGAAAGAGGAAGATTCCGGGACTCAGTTCTTCCTTGCTGAGCTCCTGGGACTGGGCTCCTGAGAGGTGAGACGTGAGCGGTAAGAGGGCAGCGGCAAGCAACAGGGCGCGCATGAAAAAGGCTCGTGGTCAGGA
Organism: Gemmatimonadales bacterium; assembly: GCA_035274025.1. Taxonomy (GTDB): domain Bacteria; phylum Gemmatimonadota; class Gemmatimonadetes; order Gemmatimonadales; family GWC2-71-9; genus SZUA-320. The sequence continues at coordinate 9,848 of DATEOL010000148.1, forward strand.
TTACCCGACCCTACGAGCCTTTCTCCGTTCACGCGGTGCGAGTCGTGTCATCCAACGTTACGGACCTGTCAAGAAGCAGCTAGCTGCTAGCTGCCAGCAGCCAGCTACCAGCTCCAATACGGGGGGAACGCCCCGATCAATCTCCACAGCGTGACTGACACGACGATCATCAATCCTGCCGCGACCAGGATCAGGCCGTGCAACCGACCGAAGCGACCCACCTGACCGAGAAGGCCTACGAACCGGACTGCCTGCCAGATGAGCACGACGACGCCCGCGTGAAGCATCAGTCGCCACAGCAGTGGTCCGAGAATCGCACCGTCCCCCACCGCCTGCAGGATCCCCCACTGCCACTCGGAGAGCAGACCCACCATCACCAGCAGCAGTCCGATCAGCTCCCACTTCGCGAGCGCCCGCAACGCTGCCGCGGCCCTGCGGCGAAGCTGAAAGAAGGCGGTGAGCAGGATCAGGATCGAGGCGAGGAACGGGAGCAGGGTCCAGCCGGGCGCCGCCAACGCGTTCGTTTTCCGGAATACGCCTCCTGACAATCCGACGGCCATGAACCGGCCATCGGCATTCTTGCCGAGGGCGAGTCGCTCTCCGGTTGCGTTCTCGTAGAGCAGTGGCCCGACCTCGTGATACTGGCCGAGCTCGGGAATCCCTCCGAGACGCACACCGCTGTCGGCGCGCTCCAGGGTGATCGTGCCCAGCCAGCCCGCGAGCCGGGACACGAAGCTCCGGCTGTGGTTGGTGGCGATCTCGTACCGTCCCAGGAATTCATCGATCCCGAGCGACAGGTCGGAAATCTTCCAATTGGCGCTCTCGCTCGAACGGGGCCGTCCGGCTGGAATGAACTTGACCGCGAAGCTGTCGGTGAGGGAGTTGAGCACCGCGAAGCCGGGACGCGCCGGCCGTTCCACGTCCACCCGGCGCAGCGACCGGAACACATTCGTCACCGTGAGGTCGAACGATGGCGGTGTCCCGCCGAGGAAGGTCACGAAGATGGCAAGGTCGGCATCGGGGTAGACCTTCATCATCGTCGAGAAACCGGGAATGTGCCCGCTGTGCGCGTACTCCAGTCCGCGGAACTCCTCGAACTGCACGAAGACCAGCCCGCCGCCCGGCATGCCGGGGTGAAAGCGCGCGTGATCGAAGTTGATCAGGTTGGCGAACGCCGCTGGACTGGCGACGACGCGCCCGTCGAGCGTCCCGTTGTTGAGCAGGAGCCTCATGAAGCGAGCCATGTCGTAGCCCGACATCGCCACGCCCCCCGCGCCCATCAGTCCGTCGCGATAGAGCCAGTACTCACAGGGCTGGACGTCACCCGGTCCGCGAACCGTGTAGCAGCCCGCCAGTCGAGCCTTGCCGTCGGTCGGCCGGCCGTGCGCCGCACCGCTCATCCCCGCGGGATCGAAGAGCCGCTCCCGGTAGAGCTGGGAGATCGGCTGCTTCATCACGTCGCGCAGGATCAGGCCGATGACACCGAACCCCTGGTTGTCGTACGCCGTCGCATATCCGGGCTTCACCAGGGGATGGAGCCGGCGGTCGAGCTCGTCGCGCGGGATCGCGATATCGCCATCGAAGGGGACGAACAGACCGGTGATGTCGTCGTCGAACCCGCCGCGATGTGCCAGGAGCATGCGGAGCGTCACCGTGTCCCGGCCGCCGATCCGTGTGCTGGTGAGGTAGCGGTTGACGTCGATGTCCAGGGTGAGCAGGCCCTCCTCGAGGAGCTGTGCCACGATGAGTCCGGTCATGCTCTTCCCCACCGAGGCGGTGTTGAAGAGGGTACGGTCCGGGTTCACCGGTGTCTTCGTGGCGATGTCGGAGATGCCGTAGCCCTTGTTGAGCAGGACCCCGGCGCGATTCACCACAACCACGATCGCGCCGGGCACCCCGGACTTCTCCATGGCGGGAATGACAAGTCCGTCGGCCCAGGTCCGAACAGCCGCGGAGTCGAGCGCAACGCCCTGCAGGGCCAGCAGGATTGTGAGAAGCATGAGGCATGAAGGTAAGCGGCTAGCTGCCAGCGGCCAGCTGCTAGTAGGTTCCGTTATCACTCTCGGATCCCGACATGCGCCGTCGTGACTTTACTCGCGCTGCCGCTGCGAGCCTCGGTATCGCCGCGTTGCGCCCGCTTTCCATCCTCCGCGCGCGACCGACCAGCGCACCCACATCCGCCGACCTCGCCGCGGGGCTCGCCGAGCTGGTGAAGAAGCACCGCGTGCCCGGCGCCCTGGCCGGTGTGTATCGCGACGGTCAAGTCATGACGGCCGGGGCCGGCATCGCGAATCTCAATACCGGGCAGCCGATGACGGCAGGCCTCGGCTACCTGACAGGGTCCATCACGAAGGTATGGACCTGCACGCTGCTGATGACCTTTGTCGACGAAGGCAGGATCGATCTCGACCGGCCGCTGATCGAATACCTGCCTCATCTCACGTTCGGCGACATGGAGGTCGCCCGGCACGTCACCACGAAGCACCTGCTCAACCATTCGAGCGGCCTCGACGCCGGGGACTACATCGAGGATTTCGGTGAAGGCCCTTCCGCGAACCGGCTCTATGTCGAGGCGCTCGCCAGGATCGGCCAGATCCATCCCATGGGGAAATACTCCTCCTATAACAACGCGGGCTGGATCATCGCCGGGCACCTGATGGAAACTCTCAGCGGCAAGAGCTGGCATCGCCTCCTCGATGAGCGCGTCATCAAGCCACTCGGTGCGACGCGTACCTTTCCCGACGCGGAGGACGGCGTGCTCCACGGGATGGCGGTGGGCAGTGTCCCCGATCCCAACCGGCCCGGGGAGCACATGGCGACGCCGAAGCTGCTCCTTCCCAAGACGTTCGCGCCGGCCGGCGCAACGCTGGTGCCCACGCTCGACGACAACCTCCTTCTCGCCCGGATGCACATGCGACTCGGCCTGGCTCCCAACGGGAACCGGGTGATCTCCGAGAAGCTCGCCCGCGCGATGCAAACCCGGACGATCGACCATCCGAGCGGTCCGACGACGGGGTTCGCACTGGGCTGGGGTCACTCGACCGCGGGCGGCCAGGTCAGTCTCTCACACGGCGGCGGCTCCAACGGCGGAAGGGCTCAGCTGGTCGCGGTCCCCGGCTCCGATTTTGCTTACGCCACCTTCATCAACTCGAACGCGAGCGACGCGTTCGCGACCGAGCTCCACGCCTGGCTCGTCGAGGATTTCCATCCCAATCCGCCGGTCGCGCCCCCGGTCCCGACGCCGCCGGCAAACGTGCCCCTGGCACCATTCACTGGCGTGTTCCGTCGTATGACCAGCAAGACCACAATCGAAGAAGAAGGCCAGGGCCTCGGCGTCACCAGCGAATGGATTCCCGCCGAAGCGCCGGGCACCGAGGCATACATGATCGGGCGACCGGTGAAGTTCGCGATGAAGCCGAGCGCGGCGAACGCGCTGATTCCCGCCGGTGCGAAACCGGAGGACCGTCCGACGGCGTGGACGTTCCTCGAGCCCGGCGCGGAAGGGAAGTACGGGTATCTCTACGCCGGTGGACGGTTGTCGCGGCGGATCGCCTAAGCTCAGGTCTCCAAGGTCTCCGAATGGACACGAACGATCGCGCTGAGAAACTCCTCGAAGAGATTCGCGATGCGACTCGCGAGCAGGTTGCCTTGTATCGCAAGGTCACCGAGCAGTCACTCGAGCTGCAGCGGAAAGCGGTGGAGCGCCAGGAGAGGTTCGCGCGCGTCTATCGTCGCGTGCTGCTCATTGGGGGGATCATGGTCGTGGCATTGCTCGCGCTGCTCACGGCCCTGCTGATGCGTTGGGGCTCCCGGCTGTTCTGAGACGATGAGACGCTGAGACGCTGAGACGAGACTACAATTGTATACAAACTCCGAGTATCATTGAGGTCCCAACGACTCCACCGGGACATCCCAACATGCGCCGTCTGCTCGCCCTCGCCGCAGGACTCGTCGCGGCGGCTCCCGCTCATGGCCAGTCCGGCCAGTTCGACCTCAACAAGACCAGGACCGTCCTGACCGGACTCATCAACAAGGCCATCTCGGAGAACGGCATTCCGTCGATCCAGATCGCGCTCGTGAAGGGCGATTCCGTCGTCTGGACCGCGGCGTTCGGCTACAGCAACGTCCGCATGAAGGTGCCGGCGACGCCCGAGACCTATTACAGCACCGGTTCGACCTTCAAGTCGGTGACCGCGACCGCGATCATGCAGCTCGTCGAGCAGGGCAAGCTGCAGCTCGACCAGCCGGTCAATCGCTACCTCGGCGACGATCGCATCCAGGACCAGCTGCAGGTCGAGAAGCCGGTGACCTTCCGCCACATGCTCACTCACCGCTCGGGACTCCTGGCCGGCGCCAACACCAAGCCGATCTGGGGCCGCGAGCTGCCCAAGACACTCCCCCAGATGGTGTCGGGACTCTATTCGGTCCGCCCTCCCGAACAGAAGTACGAGTACAACAACTACGCCTACGGGATGGCGGGACTCCTGATCGAGAAGATCTCCGGTGTCGAGTACGAGAAGTACATGTACGAGAACGTGCTCAAGCCGCTGGGCATCAAGACCGAGCATTTTGTCCGTCCGACGCCCGAGATGGTGGAGCTCATGGCCCTGCCCTACAGCGCGGGCGGGGCGGGAAAGCCGCCCAAGCCGGTCGAACAGGTCCACTTTGACGTCTACCCGGCGGGTGACATCTGGCTCCGGGCCGAAGAGATGGCGCGGTTCCTCGGCGCGCACCTGAACGGCGGCATGTGGCAGGGAAAGCGGATCATCTCGGAGGCGTCGGTCAAGGAAGCGCACGAGGCGCCCTACGGCGGGAACTACGCGTTCGGCTGGGGCGTGAAGAAGGACGCGAAGACCGGTCACACCATCATCGCCCACACCGGCGGCATTCCCGGCATGAGCAGCAACATGGTCGGCGACGTGGAGGCGAAGGTGGGGGTCTATTACATGTCGAACTCGGGCGCGCCCGGGTCGATTGCCGACGCGGCGATCGCGCTGCTCCGCGGGGAGGACTACACGCCGCCGGCGGAGCGCAAGTCGATCGCGCTCGACGCGGCGACCCTCGACAAGTATGTCGGCAGCTACCAGCTCAGCCCCGAGGTCTCCATCGTCATCGCGCGGGAAGCGGGTGGGCTGGTGTTCCGCGCC
>DATEOL010000149.1:0-4365 GCA_035274025.1 Gemmatimonadales bacterium
TCACCACTCCGATCAGCACCACCTTGGTGCCCTGCGACACCACTTCCCGCCGCACGACGCCTGCCGTCGCGCCGAGGGCCATGCGCACCCCGATCTCGCGCCGGCGCTGGGACACCACATACGACAGCACGCCGTAGAGCCCCACCGCGCCGAGGATGAGGGCCAGTGAGGATACCACGCCCAGCGTGAGCATCGTGAACGAGAGCTGCACCATCGATCGCTTCGCGAGGAACCCCATGGTGAACTCGCGATAGACCGGTGCTTCCGGCGCGATCTCGTGGATGAGCGCGCGCACCTCGTTCCTCATCAGGTCGGCCCGGGGAGACTTCACGACATAGGCCGGAGATCCAAACGCCCAGGCGCGGGGTGCGGGACCGGTGAGCGGGAAATACACCATCGCTTCACTCGCCTCGCGCCAATCTTCCTGTTTCACGTCTTCGACGATGCCGACGACGGTGAAGACCTGCCGCACATTGTCCGCCGTGGCCCGGACGAAACTCTGCCCCAGTGCGTCTCGCCCCGGCCAGAGGCGCTGCGCGGCGGACCGGCTGACGATCGCGTTGGAGTTCGGCGTGACCGCTTCCTGGTTGGACAGGGTCCGCCCCGCCAGCAGGTCGATCCCCATCACCTGGAAGTAGTCGCCGCCAACCCAGTTCACGTCGAGCCGCACACCGCCGCCGTCATCGGCCACGCCGCTGGGCATGAAGCGCCAGTTGCCCGTGCTTTCGTCCAGCGGAAGGTTGTTCACCAGGCCGACTCCAGTGACGCCCGGCAACGCGCGCAACCGGTCCATCGTGGTGAGGTGGAGCTGTCCGACGGAAGGACCGTCGACCAGCTGGGGCTGATCCGGGGCAAACTGGAAAGTGTACCGGTCCTTGATGTCGTAGCCCGGGTCGACCGCGCGGAGCCGGTTGAAGCTCTGCACCAGGAGCGCCGATCCGATCAGGAGCACGAGCGCGAGCGCGGTCTGCAGGACGACGAGCACGTCGCGCACGCGGTGCCGGCTGGTCGTGAGTCCACGACCGCCATCGCGCAGTCCGGCGAATCCCGGCGACGAGGCCCGGATGGCCGGCACCGCTCCACAGGCGAGCCCGATGAGGATCACCAGTCCGAAGGTCGCCGCGAGCGTCGGGAGATCGAGTCCCGCCTGGTCGAGGCGCGGAACGCCCTCGGGGGCGGCGCGGATGAAAGCCGGCAGCGTCACGATGCTGAGCAGGACCGCGAGGACGCCGGCGATCAACGCCACCGCGAACGACTCGGCGAGCTGCAACCGGGCGAGCTGCGCGCGCGACGCCCCCATGGCGTGCCGGACCGTCATGTCACGCCGACGAGACTCGGCCCGCACCATGAAGAGGTTGGCGACATTGGCGCAGGCGATGAGGAGCACGACCGCGACCGCGCCCAGCAGGACCCAGAGCGACGTCCGGAGCGCGGGGCCGATGATCCGGTCGGGAAGCGACTCCACCACGGCGCTGTGCTGTCCGATCAGTCGGGCGTACGCCGGCGATCCGCCAAACCGGTCCGGCAGCTCCTTCGAGAGGTGGGTGAGCTCGGTCGCGAGCTGCTCGGGAGTGACGCCGTCCTTGAGCCGGGCGACGATCGAGCCGCCGAGGGCTCCGGGACGGACATCCGCCAGTCTCACCTCGGAGGAGATCCAGAGCATGGTCTCGTTGGAGGGAAACTGGAACTCGGGCGGCATCACGCCGATGACCTGCTTCATGCTGTCGGAGACGAAGTACGACTTGCCGATGATCGACGAGTCCCGATTGAACCAGGTCGACCAGAGGCGGTCGCTGATCACGACCACGTTGCCGGCGTCCTCGGGTCGCGGGAGCCGCCCCAGGATCGGATGGGCGCCGAGGGTGGCGTACATGTCGTTCGACGGCCACGCCATCGGGACGCGTTCCACCCGGTCGCCGGTGCGGAACGTGGAGCTGCCGCTGCCGAAGAAGAAGAGCCCCTCCATCAGCTTCGACTTCTCCTTGTAATGCAGGTAGAACTCGGTGCCGACGCCAAAGCGCTTCGGCAGGTCGGAGCCCGGCGCGGTCCCGCCGATCGCGACCAGGCGTTCCGGCTCGGGGAAGGGGAGCGGCCGGAGCAGGACCGCGTTCACGACGCTGAACATCCCGGCGACCGCGCCGATCGCAAGCGCGAGCGTGAAGACCGAGGTGACGAGGAAGCCGGGAGAATGGCGCAGCGCGCGCCAGCCGTACTTGAAGTCGCGCGCCGCGTTACGGATGGATGCGAAGCGCTGTCCGTGGTAGAAGCGATCCTCGGCGACACCCACGTTGCCGAAGTTGCGCCGCGCCTTCCGTTCGGCGTCCGCGGGACTCATTCCCTGGGCGATCAGTCGGTCGATCTCGAGCTGCAGGTGCGACTTGATCTCGGCTTCGAAGTCGTCTTGTGAGCGATTGCCGAACATCAGGCGTTCTCCGGCGTTGGGCCCGGTTCGAGGACCCGTCCAATGGATTCGACGAGGCGCTTCCACCGTCCGGTTTCGATGGTGAGCTGTTTCCGGCCGTTGGCGGTGAGCGAGTAGAACCGGGCGCGGCGGTTGTTGCCCGAGGTGCCCCACGCTCCCCGGATCCAGCCCCGCTGCTCCAGGCGTTGCAGGGCCGGGTAGAGCGAGCCGTGGTCCACGATCAGGGTGTCGCCCGATCGCTCCTGGATGGCGAGCGCGATGCCGTGACCGTGGTGCGCGTCGGTGGAGAGGATCCGGAGGACGAGGAGGTCGAGGGTCCCCTGGAGCAGGGGGTCGCGTTCCGCTCTAGTTGCCATTCTACCAGAGTGGCACCGCTCTGGTAGAATGTCAACTAGAGGACGGAGGATTAACCTCGAGCGTAGTTACAACCAGCGGCGCACCCTGGCCTTGTACGCGGCGAATTCTGGACCATACCGCTCCATCAACGCGCGCTCCTCCGGCTTGATCTGGTACCGATCGATGTAGAGCACGAACACCGGCAGCAGGAGCGGATCCACCCAGTTGGAGAGATACACGCACCACGCGGCCAGGTAGAACACCAGGCTCACGTACATCGGATTCCGGGTGATCCGGAACACGCCGCGGGTCACCAGCGACGACGTGGTCTCCGGCTTCGTCGGATTCATCGTGGTGCGCGCCCGAAGAAACGCGCCCATCGCGGAGAACCCGAACAGCACGCCGATCAGGACCAGCCCGATGACCAGCACCGTGCGATTGGGGACCGATGTCTGCGCCGTCACTACCAGCCGGGACAACACCCACATCACTGCAGCAAAGACCAGGGCGACGACGGGCGGCGGGACTTTGAGCGCGAGGGAAGGTGACGCCGGCCCGGGACTCATGCGCCCCAGATCTCCTTGGCGAACCGCATGTAGTTCCGGCCCAGCACCTTCTCGATCACGCCCGACTGGTGACCCCGCTTCTCGAGCGGGCGATAGAGACTGCGGAATTGGTCCGGTCCGATGAGCCCCTGGGCAAAGGGCAGGATGTTCGGATCCTCGCCGGTCGCGGCCGACTTGTTTTCCATCCGTTTGCGGACGAACGCGGCCCAGTAATCCCGGACCGGCTGCATCTCGCCCAGGTTCACGATGCCGTAGTCGGAGCCGATGCCGACGTGGTCCTCGCCACACACCTTGAGGGCGTGCTCGATGTGCGCCACGACGTCGTCGATCGTCGCTTCGCGCCCCTGGGCCAAGAACATCACGAAGTAGATCCCGACGAACCCGCCCTTGTCCGCGACGAGCTTGAGCTCCTCGTCGGTCTTGTTGCGTGGGACGTCCACGATCGCCTTGCATCCCGTGTGGTTGATCGAGATCGGGGTAGCAGAGGCGCGCGCGGCATCGAGGCAGATCTGCTGCCCGCTGTGCGAAAGATCCACCATCACGCGCCGCTCGTTGAGCTTGGCGACCACTTCGCGTCCAAAGGCCGTGAGTCCCGGATTGCCCGGCGCCATCGACCCGCCACCGAGCTGGTTGAGGCTGTTGTAGGTGAGCTGGATGCAGCGTACGCCAAGGTCGGCGAAGATGTCGACCCGCCCGACCTTGTCGCCCATCATGGCGGCGTTCTGGAACCCGTAGATGACGCCGATCCTGCCGTCCTTCTTGGCCTGCAGGATGTCGGCGGTGCTGTAGACCTTGAGCAGCTTGTCCGAATTCGCGTGAATGAAATTGTCGTAGGCCGCGATCGCCTCCACCGTGGTCTCGAAGTCGTCGCCCCCCGCGAGCGTCATGTTGATCGCCGTCATGCCGGAGGCCTTGCCCGCGGCCAGGGCGCCGGGGCTCATCACCGCGGGCGGTCCGGGCGGCGGCGGCGCGTACCCTTCGTCGAGACCGCCGAGGGCGTTGACGACGATCAGGTTCTTGATCGGATCCGCGCCCTGGGTC
>DATEOL010000150.1:0-7688 GCA_035274025.1 Gemmatimonadales bacterium
GGCCTTCGCCCTGTGGGGCTTCCTGCTCTGGCTGCTCCACCGAAAGATCGTCATCCGAGCTCCATGGACGACGCGATCGTATGAAACCCGGCTCGCGCTCACCCTCGGCGGGTTCTTCGTGGTCCCCGCGGCGCTGGTCTCGGCGGTCAGCATCCGGCAGCTCGCCGTGGAAGCGGAGCGGAGCAGGGAGCTGGTGCTGCAGCGGATCCTTCGCGACGCGCAGTCGGTGGATCGCGTTCCCATCGCCGACGTGGCACGGCGGCTCGATGCCGGCCTCGGACTCTATCGCGGAGGGGCACTCGTCTCGGCGAGCGAACCGGTGCTGGCCGAGCTGGGGATGATCCCGCCCCTGGTCGATGAAGCAGCCTGGCACGCGCTGGTGCTCGATGGTGAGCCGTTCGCATCCTCACGCGAGTCGGGCTTCACGCGGCGCGGATTTGCGATGGCCGGGACGGTCCGGGGCGGTGACCCGGCCATCCTCGCCACAGTGCACGAAGAGCGCGACCGCGACCTTCGCGAGCGGCAGCTCGACGTGGCACTCGCCTTCGGGCTCGCGACGCTGCTCGGACTCGTCGCAGCGAGCGGGGCGGCGCGACTCGCGGCGCGCACCCTCAGTCGCCCGGTCGCGGACCTTCGCGATGCGGCGCTGGCCTTCGGGCAGGGGACCGCGGCCCCGCCGTTCCCGCTGCAGCCTCCGCGCGAGTTCGAGCCGGTGTTCACCGCCTTCGCGCGCATGGCCGCCGACGTTCGCGCCGGTCAGGATGCCCTCGAGGCCGCTCGTCTCAGGACCGAGGCCGTGCTGGCGACCGTCCCGACCGGTGTGGTCGCGGTCGATCCGGCGGGGCGCGTGATTCTCGCCAACCGAAGCGCCAGGGAGATGCTGGGTGAGGACCTCCTGGCCCGGATCGCGACCGATTTCTCCCACCCGAGCGAGACGGAGTTCGAGACCGGCGGAAGGCGATACTCGGCGCAGGTGACGCCGCTGGAGGGCGGGAACGGCGCGGTGATCGCCGTGAACGACGTGACGGTCGCGATGCGCGCGGCCCGGGTCCTCGCCTGGGCCGACGTCGCGAACCAGGTGGCGCACGCAATCAAGAACCCGCTCACGCCGCTCCGGCTCGGCATCCAGCATCTGCGCCGGGTCAAGGAGCAGCGTCCGCATGAATTCGATACCGCGCTCGACGAAACCAGCGAACGGCTTCTGGCGGAGATCACGCGCCTCGACTCCATCGCACGCGCCTTCGCGCGGTTCGCCGCGCCGTCAGAAGTGCAGCCGCCCCTCGAGCTGGTACCGGTCCGGGACGTCTGCGATGAGGTCGCGGCCCTGTATCACATGGCGCCCGGGTTCGAGCTGCGGGTGAACGTACCCGCCGAGGTGACCGCCACCGCCCGGCGCGACGAGCTCAAGGAGGTGCTCCTCAACCTCTGCGACAACGCTCGCAATGCCGGGGCCTCGAAGGTGTCGGTGACGTGGGAGACTGCACGGCTGGTCCTGCGCGACGACGGCGCCGGGATGACACCGGAGGTGCTGGAACACGTCTTCGAGCCGCGGTTCTCGACGACCTCTTCCGGATCGGGACTCGGACTCGCAATCGCGCGCAGGCTGGTGGAAAGCTGGGGGGCGAGAATTTCCGTCGAATCGACACCGGGCTCGGGGGCGAGGTTTGTGATCGACCTCCGGGAGCCAGCGAGCTAGCGAGCTAGCGATCTAGCGAGCTAGCGATCTAGCGATCGCTATTTCCCGTCTTTTCTTCGGTCGAGCTCCCTGTTGCGCGCGGTTCGGCGGCTCGCCGAGAAGATTCGAATCAGTTCCTCGCCTTCCTTGAGAAGAGGGGCTACGACTTCAGGCTCTAGAAGGCCGACGCGGGAGCAAAGCTGGAGCCAATACGAGCTCTCGTCGGCTTCCTCAAGTGCGATCGATAACTTGGCGATGAACCCCCGACTCGACATTGCACGTCCGGCCGCCCGATAGTTCGCCCCAATAGAGGTGGCGGATCGCGTGAGCTGAGAGCGAACCACCCAGGCCTCCGGGGATTTTGAAAAACTCCGAGTCGCGACCACACACCTGGCAGCAAACTCGAAGCAGCATACCTGCATTTCCCGGATCCGGTCGAGGTTTGGAGAGGACATGAGCTAATCTGGAGCCCGTGGTGTCGAACTGCGTCATCCAGAAAACGCGCCACAGGGCTTGTATTCCCCGGGGATACAGATCGCCAGATCGCCAGTTCGCCAGTTCGCCAGATCGCCAGATCGCCAGATCGCAGTTAGGGAGGGCGTAGCATTCCGGCCCGGAGCATGCATTACGGGTCTGCGGAAAGGGGATCCCCGTGGACCCACGCCATACCGACGTTCTGGCTGTACATGACCTGTTGACCGAAACCATTGCGGCATCAAACGATGCTGGGGCGGATTTCGGCTATGGGATGGCCTTGTTTCCCCGCCCAGGGCGCTTCGAGGCGCTGGTGTTCGGACTCGTCACCCGTGGCGGAGAGTCCACAACTCTGACGTACCGGATGCTCGAATCGCTGGCCGAGCAACCGGTGTGGATTTCGGGACGGGTCGCGGCCACGCTCAAGGATGCGAAGGTTCTCGGTCCGCCGCGCGCGACCCCGACCGGCCTGCTGGATCAGCCCGTCCTGCACCTTGTCCTTACATGCTGGATCGGACCCAGCCCCGATGACACCGAGCGCACCATGCCGCTCGAGTCCACCGTGTTTGCCGGTGAGCTGCGGGCACCGATTCTTCTCCTGCTCAAGCACCGTCCCTCGGGGTGGCCGGTATGACGGCGCGTCAGCACCACGGCGAGACCGGACCGGAGACGCTGCTGCTCGTCCCGATCGTGCTCGTCCTGTTCGGACTGGTGGTGTACCTCTTCGTGGAAATCCTGCCTAGGGTGAGAGTCCTGCCAGGCTAAGGACGAGCAGCAGGGCCCACTGGGGGCCTCGCCAACCGTCTTTCCCATCGTCATACCACTCGCCGGTCGAGTGCGCGGAGCCGCCGGACCCCCCACCATCGATCGCCACCGACGGAATGCCGAGACTCATCGGATAGTTGGTGTCATTGCTGGATGAGACGAGCGCGGGGATGAATCCGAGTGCCCGTGCCGCCGCGAGCGTGGCGCGCGCAATCTGGGCGGTGTCGGGCTGGCTCGCCGCCGGCCGCTTCCCGATCTCACGGAAATCGGGAACGAGGCGGGCCGCGGTCCCGGGCCATCTCGCGCGCTCGGCGTCGACCCCGGCCTGCACGGCTCGACGCATCCGCGCGTCGAGCGAGTCGAGCGCTTCCTGGCTCTCGGACCGGAGGTCGATATCCATGCTCGCGCTCATCGCGATGGCATTGACCGAAGTACCGCCCTCGATCACTCCGACGCTGAAGGTGGTGCGCGGGCTCGAGGGAACCTGGATTTGCGCGATGCCGGCGATCGCACGCCCCAGCGCATGGATCGGATTGGGAATGCCGAAGTCGCCGAAGCTGTGGCCCCCCGGACCGCGCACCGTGACGCGATAGCGATGACTCCCGACGGCCCGGGTGACCGCCGTGAGGCCGATGCCGTCGACCGAGATGAAGTAGTCGACGCGGCCGCCGGCGGACTGGCGATCGATGAGGTGTCGCACGCCCCGCATGTTGCCCACGCCCTCCTCGCCCACGGTCCCGACGAAGACCACGGGACCGCTGGTGCGGATATCGCCTTCCTGCAGGGCGCGCGCGGTGGCGAGCACCACGGCCAGGCCGCGGCAATCGTCGCCGATGCCGGGACCCTCGAATCGCGTCCCGTTGCGACGCACGGTCACGTCGATGCTGTCACCGAAGACGGTATCGAGGTGCGCGCTCAGCACGACGCGCGGCGCGGCCCGGGCGCCGGGGCGCTCCGCGATGACGTTCCCTTCGGCGTCGATGCGAACGCCCTTCAGGTTCAGCAGCTCCAGGCGACGCTTGAACTCGGCGGCACGCGCCGCCTCCTTGAACGGCGGCGCCGCCACCTGGCAAAGCTCGACTTGCTGCGTCAGGGTCCACTCGTTGAACAGGCGCAACCGTTCGAGCGCCGCCTCGATCGGCGGACTCTGGGCCAGCAGGCGCGCCGGCATCGCCAGCACGACAGCCGTCAGCACGCCACGATGGGTCACTGCGTTCCGGGCGCGAGCGCGATGGCCTGGATCTCGATGAGCGCCCCGTAGTGGAGTGGCGAGACCGGGACGATGGCGCGGGTCGGGCGGTGGGAACCCATGACGCGGGCATAGGTGGTGTTCACCGCGCCCCACAGCTCGCCGTCGGGGATGTAGACGGTCATCTGCACGATACGGTCGAGGGAGCTCCCCGCCGCGCGAAGGACCAACTCGACGTTGCGCAGGGTCCGCTCGGTCTGGGCTTCGACGCCCCCATCGACGATCGCCCCGCTGGCTGGGTCGATCGGGAGCATGCCCGACACGAACACGAAACCGTTGGCGACGACGCCGGGACTGTAATGTCCCTTGGGGACCGGCATTTCTGCGGGCTGGACCTTGTTCATTCGGCCTTCACTGTTGGCGGAGAAGAGCACGGAGCAGGGGAAAACTACCTGACCAGGAGCTCCGTTGCCGCCTTCATCTCGCGAACAATCGCTTCAACTGCTGCGACCATCCTACCGAGGTCACCGAGGCTCTCCTCCACTCTTCGCACCACGGCTGAGCCTGAGATCGCTCCGGCCGCTCCCAGCTCCAAAGCCTGCCTGACGTGCGCGGGGCGGGAAATTCCGAAACCCAGGAGAGCTGGAGGTGCGCCGGCGCTCTTGAGCACGCTGATGATGCGCGCGCTTCCATCATGCAGGCGGTCATCCGCACCGGTCACGCCGGGACGCGACGTGACGTAGACGTACCCCTTGCTCGCGCGTGCGATCGCGGTGAGACGAGTCGCATCGGCGTTGGGCGGCGCGATGTGCACCGGGGCGATGCCATGGTCCTCGGCAACGGCGTCCACCGCGGCGGCTTCGCGGAGCGGCAGGTCGGCAATGAGCACCGAATCGACGCCCGCGTTGGCGGCGTCGCGGTAAAAGTCTGCGGCCGTCCGGTGCAGCACCAGGTTGGCGTACACCAGCAGGCCAATCGGAGTGTGGGACTGCTCGGCGCGAATCGCCGCGATGACTTCCCACGCATGCCGGACCCGGGTGCCGCTCGCGAGCGCGCGCGTCGCCGCGGCCTGGATGACCGGACCGTCCGCCACCGGATCGCTGAACGGGATCCCCAGCTCGAGCGCATCGGCGCCTCCCCGAACCAGCGCGCGAACCAGCTCGAGGCTGGTGCCGGGATCAGGGTCGCCCAGCATCAGGAACGGCACGAAGACTCCGTGGCCGCGGGCGAACATCGCTTCATAGCGTCTCATCGTCTCATCGTCTCATCGTCACATCGTCTCACGGTTTCCAGGTCCTTGTCTCCTCTTCCGCTCAGGTTCACGAGAATGTCGAGGGACCGATCGCTCGACCTCGCGAGCTCGAGCGCGGCGGAAAGCGCGTGGGCGCTCTCGAGCGCGGGGAGGATGCCTTCGAAGCGCGCGAGCCCGTGGAATGCGAGGATCGCGTCCCGATCGGTGCAGCCGGTGTATTCCGCGCGACCGGTCTCCTGGAGCCATGCGTGCTCCGGTCCCACGCCGGGATAGTCGAGTCCCGCCGAGATGCTGTGGGATTCGACGACCTGACCGTCGTCGGTTTGCAGGACCATCGACCACGCCCCATGGAGTGCGCCGGGCCGGCCCCGGAGCAGCGTCGCGCCGTGACGCGCGGTGTCGAGCCCGTCTCCGGCGGGTTCCACACCGAGCAGGCGCACCGCAGCATCGGGGATGAAATCGGAGAAGATGCCGATCGCGTTCGAGCCCCCGCCGACCGAGGCGACGATAACGTCGGGCAGGTGACCGGCCTGTTCGAGCATCTGGGCCCGCGCCTCGCGACCAATGACGCGCTGGAATTCACGAACCATCAAGGGGAAGGGATGGGGCCCGGCGACGGTGCCGAGGAGGTAGTGCGTCGATTCGTAGGAGGCAGACCAGTCGCGGAGCGCTTCGTTGATCGCGTCCTTGAGTGTGCACGACCCCTGGGTGACCGGCACCACTTCGGTTCCCATCAGTCGCATGCGGTGAACGTTGGCTTCCTGTCGCTCCATGTCTCGCGCGCCCATGTAGACGCGGGTCTCGAGGCCGAGCACCGCGCCGGTGAGCGCAGTCGCGACGCCGTGCTGCCCCGCGCCTGTCTCCGCGATCAGTCGCTTCTTGCCGATGCGGCGCGCAAGCAATCCCTGGCCCAGTGCCTGGTTGGTCTTGTGTGCACCGCCATGGAGCAGGTCTTCCCGCTTGAGCCAGATGCGGGATCCGGTCTCGAGCCCGAGACGCGCGCAGCGATAGAGCGGTGTGGGCCGGCCGGCGAAGTCGCGCAACAGGCCGGAGAGCTCCGCGTTGAACGCGGGATCTTCCTGGGCGCCGAGGAACGCCGCTTCCAGCTCCTCGAGGGCCGGCATCAGGATTTCGGGAACCCAGGTGCCACCGAATCGTCCGAAGTATCCAGGTTGCCTCATCCCTGCCGATCCCTTCCGCTGCCGCGGCGCGCCGCGAAGAACGCGCCCAGCCGCTCGGGTGACTTGATCCCGGGTCGCTCTTCCACGCCGGAGTTCACGTCGAGTCCCCAGCATCCTGTGGCCTCGGCGGCCGCGGCGACCTCAGGAGTGAGACCACCGCTCAGGATGGCACGAGGCCTGTCGCGATAGTGCGCGAGGAGTGACCAGTCGAATCGCTCCCCGGTGCCACCGCGACGATCGCCGCGCCAGGTGTCGAGCACGATCCGATCGGCGCCGGTTTCCTCGAGAGAGGGGATATGGTCCTTGATGCGCACCGCCTTCCACACCTCGATCCCGGGGGGCAGTGCGTCACGAAGCTCGCGCACCAGTTCGGGCGATTCCTCGCCGTGGAGCTGCACCGCGCTCAGGCCGACATCCACGGCGATCTCCGTGATCTCACGCGGGGGCGCGTTCACGAAGACACCGGTCCAGCGGAGCGGCGTGCTGCCGGAGATCTCCCTCGCCTGCGCGCGGGACACGGCGCGAGGCGACTCGGGCGCGAAGATGAGCCCTCCGAACGTGGCGCCGGCCTGCCAGGCGGCCTGCGCATCGCCGGGTCGGGTGAGCCCGCAGACCTTGGTCTCTCCATATATGAGGCGGTGGGTGGCCGGGGGAATGCTACTCTCCCGCATCAGGACGGTCCCGACCAGGCATGCATCGACCAGCGTGCGGAGCGCCGAGATATCTCCGTGAGAACCGATGCCCGATTCGGCCACGACCACGCGGTCGGCCGGGACCAGGGGCGCAAGGAAACGAGTGACTCCGAGGTCCACCTTCAAGGTTCCCAGGTCGCGGTTGTTGATGCCGATCACAGGAGCGCCGAGGCCGAGGGCACGATCGAGTTCCTCGCGGGTGTGGACCTCGGTCAGGGTTTCGACGCCGGCCTGCCCGGCCGCGGCCGCGCACTCTCGCCACGCCGCGTCGTCGAGCACCGAGAGCATGAGGAGGATCGCGTCGGCGCCGTGAACGCGGGACTCGAACACCTGCCATGGGTCGACGATGAAGTCCTTGCGGAGCACGGGGAGGTCGACCGCGCCGCTCACGGCCGACAGGTGTGCCAGCGAACCCTCGAACCAGGGCTGATCGGTGAGCACCGAGATCGCGTCGGCGTGA
>DATEOL010000151.1:0-6633 GCA_035274025.1 Gemmatimonadales bacterium
GCCCACCATTCGCGACGGCCGGGTCTATGCGCGCGGCGCCTCGGATGACAAGGGCCAGGTCTACGGACTGATCAAGGCCTACGAGGCGATCCTCGACGCTGAGAAGCGCGCGCCGATCAACATCAACTTCCTGATCGAGGGCGAAGAAGAGAGCGGCGGGAAGACCATCGCGTCCGTTCTCGAGCGTGAGCCCGAGCGCACCAAGGCCGATGTCTGCCTCGTCGCGGACATGTCCTACTACGCGCCGGGCTGGCCCGCGGTGTACACCGCGCTGCGCGGCCTCTGCTATGCCGAGATCAGCGTGCGAACCCTGCAACGCGACCTGCACTCCGGGAGCTACGGCGGGGCGGCGCCCAACGCGATCGAGACCCTCACCCGGCTGCTCGCCAAGCTCAAGAAGGCCTCCGGGCGGATCGAGATTCCGAAGCTCTACGAGTCGGTGGAGCCGCCAACCAAGAAGGAGCTCAAGGCCTGGCACGCGCTTCCGTTCAACGAGGAAGCGTTCATGCGTGACGAGGTCACCGCGCGCGCGCTCACGGGCATCGAGGAATACACCGTGCTCGAGCGGGTCTGGGCGCTGCCCACGTTCGAAATTCACGGGATCCGCGGTGGCTTCACCGGCGAGGGCGCCAAGACCGTCATCCCCGCCGAGGCGACCGCGAAGGTGAGCCTCCGCCTGGTGCCTGGGCTCGGCTATGAGAAGGTCGGAAAGTGGTTGACCCGCGCGGTGAAGAAGCTTGCTCCCGAATACGCGGACGTCGAGGTGAAACTCCTCCACGGGGGCGATCCGGTGGAAGTGGACGTCGACGCGCCCGCGTTTGGACTGCTGGACGAGGCTTTTGAAGCAGTCGTGGGAAGGAAGTCGGTGCCCGTTCGAGCCGGTGGCTCCATCCCGGTGATTCCGCTCCTCGGCAGGAGTGGCGCGCCCGTCATCCTCACCGGCTTCGGACTGCCGGACGACGGACTGCATTCACCCAACGAGAAGATCGACCTGCATCAATTGTGGGAAGGGATCGACGTCTTCGGCCGGTTCTACGAATCGCTGGCCCGGAGCAAGCCGAGAAAGAAGAAGAAGAAGTAAGGGCTACTCTTCGGCCGCGGGCTGGTGGCGCTTGCCACCAGCGTACTGGGACTCGATGCGGACGTGGAGATCGTCCGTGCCGAGAATGGCCTTCACCGACATCACGATTCCGCCGGCGACGTCATCGGCCCAGTAGGGGTCGGGACGTTCAGCCGGCGGCAATTTCATTCCACAGTTTTCGAGATACTGCACCGCCGTTGTCACCCACGCGGCCTGCGAATCGGGAACCAGTGACCAGGAGCCCGTCGAGCGCAGCTCCCGCTCGGCCAGCTCCTCGAGATTCTTCGCGATGTCCTGGATGACTTCAGTCGAGCGCAGCTTTTCGGCGACGATCTCGAGCATGATTCGCCGCTCGGTTTCCTGCGGCTCCGGAAGCGGCGAGAGATAGTGGCGCTGGTCGGCCGCCATCTCGGCGAGCCGAACGCACACGGCGCGAATGGGAAGGGTGAGGGCAGGCGGGACTTCACGGGCCCAACTCGACGCAGCCTTGAGTATCGCGGCGACGATCGTGTCCGCCTGGGCGGCAAGCTTGGTGCGATCCACCGGGGCAGCCATGGCCCAAATTTACACCATCAGATGGACCTGTGTACCCCCGAGAATCATCGTCGCGGGCCGCGCCGCATGGGCTTCGGGTCGGGACGGCCGTAGCGCTCCTCGGCCCAGGGATCACCCCGCATGTGGTATCCGTTTTCCTCCCAGAATCCGGGCCAGTCCTCCTCCAGAAGCTCGAACCCGGTGACCCATTTCGCGCTTTTCCAGAGGTAGAGGTGGGGCACGACGAGACGAATGGGACCTCCGTGCTCGGGATTGAGCGGCTCCCCATCGTGATGGGTTGCGAGCAGGTTCTCCGGCCGATCGAGGTCTGAGCGCGGAAGGTTGGTGGTGTAATCGGGCAACGCATGCACCATCACGTGCTTTGCGCTGGCAAGAGGTTTGGCAAGCGCAAGGAGTGGCGATACCGCGGGCCCCGCGAAGCGGTTGTCGTATCTGCTCCACGTCGTCACGCAGTGGATGTCACAAAGCACCTCGGCCCGGGACAGGCTGTTCACTTCCTCCCAGGAAAGCTCGAGCGGATGCTCCACGGCGCCCCAGATCCTGAACCGCCACTGGGCGAGGTCGACCTTCGGAACGTGGCTGTAATGGAGGACGGGCCACTTTTTAGTAAGTATCTGACCCGGAGGAAGGCGCTCACGCATGTTCATCTGGCGATCTGGTGATCTGGGGATCTAGCGATCGACTACTCCAACTCCCTTCATGTCGGGAAGGTTCCCTTCGGTAACCTCGACAGCGAATGCCTCTCCGAAGCCGTCGATGATTGCATGTCGGGTCCGATCCCAGAGGGTGGAGTCAACCGCCTCAACCGCCTCAACCGCCCCAACCGCCCCACCCGCCTCATTCCGTACACTCGTCATCACCACCCCGTCGATCCCGCAGGGGACCACCACGTTGAACATCCTCAGATCGGTGGTGACGTTGAGCGCAAACCCGTGCAGCGTGACCCACCGCTTCACGTGCACGCCGATGCTTCCGATCTTCCGCCCGCTCACCCACACGCCGGTTTTCCCGGGATTCCTTTCCGCCTTGAGTCCGAGGTCCGCGAGCCCGCGGATCATCGCTTCCTCGAGCTGGCGCAGGTACCAGTGGAGATCGGGCTTGTGCTGCTGGAGGTCGATGATCGGATAGCCGACCAGTTGTCCCGGCGCGTGCACGGTGACGTCGCCACCCCGCTCCACTTCCACCACTTCGTAGCCCCGCTCGCGAAGCACCGGCTCAGGGAGGGGCAACGAGGTCTGCCGCGTTCCACGGCCGAGTGTCACGACCGGGTCGTGCTGGACCAGGAGAAGGAGATCGTCCTGGATCCCGCCTTCGATCCGCGCGCGAACCAGCCGGCGCTGCAGCTCGAGCACCGGCAGGTACGACTGCCTGCCGAGGTCGACGACGCGGACAACGCGGCTCACCCCACCGCTCCGGATCGAAGCCTTCGCGCGAGCCACACCGCGGAGAATCCGGCCACAAGGGCGAGCACGATCAGGCCGGGCCGGCCCAGAAGCCGGTCGACGGGCAGGGTCACCACCGCGAGGGCGAAGGAACCGAAGCCTGCGAGGATCGCAACCATGCCCTGGCGCCAGGGATGCCGCAGCGGAGACACGACTCTCCAGGTCGCCATCCCGGCTGCCAGCGCGGCAACGGCGGTACCTACCAGCAGGATTCTCGCAGGGAGAGAATTGAGGTCAAGGCCTCCCGCGGGGGGAGCCGATGCCTGGGCAGTGCGCACCGCGAATCCGACCAGGGCCTGCAGCGCGAGGCCCAGCACCAGCCCGAACGCGATTCCGCCCAGGACCAGTCCGAAGGGATCTTCGGAAGGGGATTCGGTGTCGGTGGTCATGGCTCAAATCTACACCTTATGTTATGCTACTCCCCGCGATCCTCTCTCAATATTCTTGATCCTTAAATGACCGATATCCGGGCTCGCGTCGAGCAGGGTTTGGCTGGCCGCTACCAGATCGAGCGCGAGCTTGGTCGGGGAGGCATGGCGACCGTGTTCCTCGTCCGCGACTTGAAGCATGACCGAAACGTCGCGCTCAAGGTGCTGCAGCCGGAGATCCTCTCCTCGGTCGGGTCGGAGCGTTTCCAGCAGGAAATCAGGCTCGCCGCGCGGCTCCAACATCCGCACATCCTGGGGGTCCACGACTCCGGTGTCATCGAGGCGCAGAATGGCCAGCCCTCCGTACACTGGTTTACCATGCCGTTCGTCGAGGGGGAATCGCTCCGGGACCGGATGCGCCGGGAGCGGCAATTGCCCATCGACGACGCCCTGCGCATCACCGCGGAGGCCGCGGACGCACTCGACCACGCGCACAAACAGGGCGTGGTCCATCGCGACATCAAGCCGGAAAACATCCTGCTGAGCGGGAATCACGCTCTGGTCGCCGATTTTGGCATCGCGCGCGCGCTGGGAAGTGACGCGGCCATCACCGGCACCGGCCTCGCCATCGGGACGCCCGCGTACATGAGTCCGGAGCAGGCCAGCGGCACGCGAGAGATCGACGGACGTACCGACGTCTACGCGCTGGGTGCCGTTCTCTACGAGATGCTCACCGGTGAAGCGCCGTTCACGGGACCCACGGCGCAGGCCATCATCGCGCGCGCCCTCACCGAAACGCCCCGGTCGGTGCGGTCGACCCGGGAAACCGTTCCTGCCGCGGTCGACCAGGCGGTCACCCGCGCGCTCGCGCGCGCGCCGGCCGATCGCTTTGCCACCACCGGGGAATTTGCCCGCGCGGTCTCGGGCGCGATGGAAGCATTTCGCCGTTCCGGCGACCAGCCCACGGCCTCGATGCCCGCCAGGCGGAAAGTCCCCAGTCTCACGGCCGTGTTCGGGCTCGGGCTCGTGCTCGGGCTCGGCATCCTGTTCGCGTGGCGACGAGCCGGGAGTGGGACCGGTGCCGGCGGCGCGCGCGTCATTGCCGTGCTGCCGTTCGAGAATCTGGGCAGCGAGGCCGATCAATACTTCGCCGATGGCATGACGGACGAGATCCGCGGCCGGCTGTCGGCCGTGAATGGTCTTCAGGTCATCGCGCGCGGCAGCTCCAACCAGTACAAGGGAAGCAGCAAGACCCCCTCCGACATCGCGCGGGAGCTGGGCGCGAACTATCTCCTCACCGCGACGGTGCGTTGGGAAAAGAGCGAAGGCGGGCAGAGCCGGGTCCGGGTGACGCCGGAGCTGGTTGAGATCAAGAGCGGTTCCGCGCCGGCGACGAAGTGGCAGCAGCCCTTCGAAGCCGTGATATCCGACGTCTTCAAGGTGCAGGCCGACATCGCGAGCCGCGTCGCCGCCGCGCTCGATGTGGCGCTGGCCGCGGGCGACCGCGAGAAGCTGACTCAGCGGCCGACCCAGAACCTGGCCGCGTACGACGCGTATCTCCAGGGGAACGAGGCATTCAACCAGACCGATCCGGCCGGGTTGCTCACCTCGGTCGGACATTACGGCCGGGCGGTCGCCCTCGACTCGACGTTCCTGGTCGCGTGGTCCCAGCTCTCCCGGGCAAACTCGTATCTATACTGGCTCTCCGCGCCCCTGCCCACGTATGCGTCGGCCGCGCGGGCGGCCGCGGACCGGACCGCCGCCCTGAATCCGGATGCGTCCGCCACCCACCTGGCCCGGGGCGATGTCCACCGGTTCATCGACTCGGATTGGAACAAGGCGATCGAACAGTACAACCTCGCCCGCCAGGTCGATCCGCAGAACGCCGAAATTCTGTCCCAGGTCGCGTTCTCTCAGCAGGGTGCGGGACTCTGGGAAGATGCGGTGAAGACACTGGAAGAGGGGGCCCGGATCGACCCGCGGTCCGGCTCGGTGCTGCAGCGGCTCGCCCGTACGTACCTCTGGCTCCGCCGCTATCCCGAGTCCGACCGCGCCACCGAGCGCCTGATCAGCACAATTCCCAACTCGCCCCAGCCCTATCAGGCGCGCGTCATGAGCCGCCTGGCGCAGGGCGACAGGGAGGGCGCGCTGGCCGCCTTCGCCATGGTGCCGAACACCGTGGACCCCACCGCGCTTGCCGCGTACTTCGGCAACTTCTGGGATCTCTACTGGTTTCTCCCCAGGGAGAGCCAGGATTTGCTGCTCCGCCTCCCGCCCGCCGCATTCGGGGGTGACCGAGGCGGATGGGCCATCATCCTGGCGCAGACCTACCTGCTCCGGGGCGACACGGCGCGCGCGCGGGTCTATGCTGACTCGGCCAGGATCGAGAACGACCGCGTCCTCGCCGATACGCCGAATGACGACCAGCGCAATTCGTTCCAGGGCATCGCCCATGCGATCCTGGGACACAAGGCCGAGGCGATCCGGTACGGCGAGCATGCGCTCCAGATCACGCCGATGTCGCGGGACGCCTACACCGGGGTGTACCTCAAGTACCTGCTGGCCCGTACCCTGCTTATCGTCGGTGAGCCCGAGCGCGCGATTGACCAGCTCGACAGCATCCTGCGGCTGCCGTTCTATGTCTCGAAGGCATGGCTGAAGGTGGACCCGGAGTGGGACAGCTTGCGAGGGAATCCCCGTTTTCAGAAGCTGCTGCAGTAATCGACGTAACGACGCAACCCACGTCGTTACGTCGTCACGTCGTTACGTCCTCTAGATGTGCAGCACCCTCCCCATCGAATCCAGCGCCGCCTCCGCCACCGCCTCTGACAGCGTGGGGTGGGCGTGGATCGCGAGATCGACTTCCTCGACCGTGTACTCGTTCTCTCGCGCCACGGCGAGCTCGTGAATGAGCTCGGACGCGTGTGACGCCACGATGTGCGCGCCCAGGATCTCGCCGTACTTCTTGCCCCGGATGATCTTCACGAACCCGTCGGTCTCCATCGATGCCCGGGCGCGTCCATTCGCCGAGAAGGGGAACCTGCCGACCTGGTAGTCGAGCTTCTGCTCCTTGCACTGTTCTTCCGTCAGCCCGATGCTCGCCACCTCGGGATGGCAGTACGTCACGCTCGGCACGTTGTCGTACAGGATCGGGTGCGGCGTATGTCCCGCGATGATCTCCGCGACC
>DATEOL010000152.1:0-4117 GCA_035274025.1 Gemmatimonadales bacterium
GCTCGGTCCGGAGCGCCTGGTGGGAGCGTACGCGTGGCAAACGTTGCTCAAGGACGGGAACATCATCATTGGCGGGTCCGACGCGCCGGTGGAGCGGGGCGAGCCGATGATCGAGTTCTACGCGGCGGTGGCGCGGCGCTCCATCACCGGTGACCAGACGCCGGACTGGCATCCCGAGCAGGCGATGACGCGGGAGCAGGCGCTGCGCGCGTTCACGATCTGGCCGGCCTATGGTGCGTTCGAGGAAAACGAGCGGGGCAGCGTCACGGTAGGGAAGTGGGCGGACTTCACGATCCTCGACAAGGACATCATGACGATCCCGGAAGCCGAGATCCTCACAACTCAGGCGGTTATGACGGTTGTCAACGGGGAGATTGTCTATACCCGGAAGTAGGGGCCGGGCATCGCCCGGCCCGCTTCACCGTTCGCGGGCGCTGAGCTCAGCAATCCGCTTTCGCACTTCCACAACTCGTGGCTGGAGGGACGCGTCCGCGTCCTTCCACAGCTCGACGAATTTCCCGTAGTTCTCGAGCGCCTTCCTCGTGTCGCCTTTGCTTTCCCAGATTTCGCCCATCCGCTTGTATGACCACGCGAACCCTATGTCCCGGCCGAGCGGGGCGGGGTCGGTCAAGGTGGTGAACGCTTCATAGATCGCCAGCACGGAGTCGGGTTGTTTCATCGCGTCGAATGATTGCCCGATTTCGAAGAGACGGCAGACGCGGCAGCCTTCCTCGACTTGGGATCTCCGCAACGCTTCGATCGCGCGCGCATGTTCCCCCTTTCCCTGGGCGATCATGCCCTCGGCGACCCATCGCTCCGGAACTTGCCGCAGCACCTCCGGGACCTCCCGCTCGTAGTCCCGCATCAATCCCTCGGCGCGCGCCAAGGCACCAGCCCTGGCATACTCCGCCGCCAGGCGGGGGTAGTTGCGGTTGAGCGGCGTCAACGACGTGAGCGGGGGCACCGTGGTCACCGAGTCGAGGTATCGAACCGCCATCTCGGGGCCGCCGCCGATCACCGTTTCCATGGCAGCGTAGATCGCCGCAGTGAAATACGGCGTGCCACTGCGTTTCAAGTCGAGGACCTGTACTTCCCGAAGCAGTCGCCTGGCATCATTGACCTGACCACGCGCCCGCGCCACCGACGCCCGCAGGCCTTTTCCACGAGCCTGGGAGGACAGCTGGCCTGATTGGGCCGCGGAATCGGCGTAGGTGACAACCATGTCCAGATCGCGCTTGGCCCACCCGAGCCGGCCTCCAACGCTCAGCCGCTGGCCGGAGCCCGGGCTCACGATTGCCCACTGATGGTAAGCCGAGTCGGCCGCCGCGAAATTGCCTTGCAGTGCCTCTGCTTCGACCAGGTTGAACCAGAGCACCCCGGTCTCGCGCGACACCTCCGTTCCGTGTCGGGCCGCCGCCGCCGCCTCGGAAAATCGACCCTCCTCGGCGAGTGAAATCGCGATGTTGTTGAGCGCCGTGGGGTCGTCGGGCCACTTCGAGAGCAGGTCCTGGTAGGCCGCGATCGTCGCTCTCCTGTCCCGGTCTACGATGTTGTGGTAGTACGCCGTCGCGATCAATCGCTCCCGCTCTGGAAGGCGGTCGCGAAGGTCATACGCCTTCTGGACCGCGCTTACTTCACCGGCAGGATCCCGTTGCGTGTTTCCCAGAATCACGCCGCGCTTCCGCCAGGCCATCGCGAAGTTCGAATCCAGCCGGATGGTCTCGTCGATGAGGGCGAGGGCTTCATCGTACTTATCCCGGTCCGAAAGCCGTTCCGCCTGGGAGTACTTGCGCAGCGCCTCGATGGATGGGGTGGTCACCACCTCGAGGGGCTCGCCCGCGCGAATCGACTTGAGGGATTCCCCGATTCCCTCGCGCACCTTCCGGGAGAGCCGGTCCACCGCGGCGATCAGCTCCGAGGGCTGGTTCGCCGATTCGCGCTCGGCCAGTAGTGTCGAGCCGTCCGCGGCGCTGACCACGCGGGCGCTCAGCACATATCCGCCACCGAGGCTCGCGATGTCGCCGACGATCACCGCCTTGGCGCCCTCGCGCGTGGCGACTTCCTGCGCCACCGCGGCGGTCACCGGAGTCGCGGGGTCCCGTTCCATGCGTTGGAGGGATCCCGACACGTCGGCCGGCTCGAGCAACCGTCCGACGGTCGAGCGCATGAGGTCGATTCGGAGTGCCGCGGTCACCGTCTGGCCCATCGTCGAGTCCGAGGTCCGGTTCTCGAAATCCGCGAGCACCATCTTGTCACGGGTCGAGAGCACGCCCGCGCTCACCAGCGTCGCGAACGGCCCGACGCCGGCTGCCCGCAGGGCCATGAACGCCGCCGCGCCAACCAGCAGGCCCGCGAACGCGAACGCGCCGCCGCGAAGCGCACCCTTGAGGGTCGTGAGCTGACCGAGCGGACCCGACGGAACAACCGGATGCTCGCCGGTCACTCGCGCGATGGCGCGCTGCCGTTCCTGCATGCTGGCCCACAGCACGATGGGGAGACCAATCAACAACAGCGCGATCGCGGCCAGAAGCACCCACGTTGGCAGTCCGAGGCGCTGAACCAGCCAGTACGCCGCCGCCAGCACCAGGAGCGAACCGACGGCAAAGTAGGCGCCGACGCGGACCGGATGCGCAGTTCCAACCGTCCCAACCGCCTCAACCGCCGCCACCGGCGTGGCCATCGTCCCGCCACTGGGCGTCAGGTACGCATCGAGATGGGGGATCAACTCGCGGGCCCGCTGGAACCGGTCCGCCGGCCGCTTCTCCAGGCAGCGCATGATGATCGCATTGAGCGTCGCCGGTACCGCGGGCCGCACGCTGCTGACTGCGGAGGCCGTCCTGGTGAGATGACCCGCCAGCACCGCCTGCGGGTTCGGCCCCGTGAACGGCGGCTGACCGGTGAGCATTTCGTACCCCATCGCCCCGAGCGCATAAATGTCGGCGCGCTCGTCGGTCTGCGGATCGGCGGTGGCCTGCTCCGGCGCCATGTACAGTGGGGTGCCGAGCGCGAAGCCCACCGAGGTGAGTCCCCCCGCGCCCCCCGACTCCGTCACCGCCTTCGCGACGCCGAAATCGGTGACGACGGCATGGCCATCGGACAGGAGCACGTTGTCAGGCTTGATATCGCGATGCACCACGCCGTGCGTGTGCGCATGCTCCAGCGCTTCCGCGACTTCGCGCAGCAGCCGTGCCGCTTCGGCGATTGGGAGCTCACCGGAGCGCGCGACGCGCGCCCGGAGCGACTCGCCCTCGACGAACGGCATCGAGTACCAGAGCAGCTCGCCGGCCAGGCCGGCATTGAGCAGGGGAACCACGTGGGGATGCTGCAGCCGCGCGACCACCTGCATCTCGCGGCGGAACCGGTCCTGGTTGACGCTCACCGCCATGTCCGGCGGCAGCACCTTGATCACCACCTTGCGACCAAGCGCCGTCTCCTCGGCGAGGAAGACGCGGCTCATCCCGCCTCCACCCAGCTCGCGCTCCAGGCGGTACGTCCCGCCCAGGGCTGCGCTCAGGTCAGCGAAAAGGTCGGACACGGTGCCCTATGTGGATGGTCTCTCAAGATAGGGGCGACGGGCCGCGGGCGACGGGCTTCGGGGTGGGCCGTGACCGCGACCGGTGGCGGGACCGGGGCCGATCCGCCGCGTTGACGATGCCGCGCCACAAGGAACCAACTTAGGGAAAAATCATCGGCGCGGCGAGGATTAGCGGCGGGAGGCAAGCGATTCCGCCGCCGAGGCAGGTCACGGCCCGCTACTCCATAGCCCGTCTCCCTACCTCTCCCGCGCCGTCAGCTCGGCAATCCGCTTGCGCACGTCCGCCACCTTGGGCTGCATTTCAGGGTCCGCGTCCTTCCAGAGATCTACAAACTTGCCATACCACTCGATCGCCTTCTTTGTGTCACCCTTGCTTTCATAGAGCTCGCCCAGGCGGCGGTACGCCCGCGGCATCGTGAAATCGCGGCCCGCGGGCCCCAGCTCGGGAGTCGTGGCCAATGCCTCGTAGGCTGCAATCGCCGAATCGGGTTGCTGCATGGCATCGAAGGCCTGACCGATCTCGCCGAGGTAACAGACCGGGCATCCCTCCGCCTCACGATAGGCGCGGAACGCGGTAATTGC
>DATEOL010000153.1:0-5721 GCA_035274025.1 Gemmatimonadales bacterium
GAAACGCTGGAGCAGGCGTTGGAGGGAGTCTTCTGGGTCCAGGAGAGCGGCCCGGAGAATATCGACGCCAAGCGGGCGCTCTACGCCGACCTCGACCGGCTAGCCCCGCCCAAGGCCGTGCTGGCGAGCAGCACCTCGACGCTCGACATGACGAAGATTGCGCAGGGACTTTCGGGCGCGAGCAGGTGCATCGTCGCGCACCCCGTGAACCCGCCGCACGTCGTGCCGGTGGTGGAAGTCCTCGGGGGCGCCCATACCGACCCACTCGTGGTGCGGAAGTCGGTACGGTTCATGGAGCGGGTCGGTCAGGTGCCGGTGCTGCTCCGCAAGTACGTGCCCGGGTTCCTGCTCAACCGGATGCAGGCCGCGCTGGTGCGCGAAGCGGTGAGCCTGGTGAAGGAAGGGGTCACCACACCGGAGGGCGTGGATGCGGTGGTCCGTGACGGTCTCGGACTCCGCTGGGCGCTGCTGGGACCGTTCGGCGTGGCCAACACCAACGCCGACGGCGGGCTTCGGGAGTACTTCGCCCGCTACGGCCCGTCGTTCGAGATGCTGAGCAAGGATCTCACCACGGAGTTCTGTCTCAACCCCGATCTGATCGAGTCGATGGGAAAGTCCGTGGATGCCGCGAACCGACGCATCCCGCGCGACCTCCAGCGCTCCTGGCGCGACGACATGGTGGTGCGAATCCGCGCCCTCAAGACGCTCCATCCCGCGGTGGAACCCGAGGAGAACGAATGAGGCGCGCCCTCGCCCTCGCGGCGCTGGTCGTGCTGGCCGCGCCCGACGGGGCGGACGCACAATGGAAGCAGATGTTCGGCGTCTCGACCCCGATGCGGGACGGCGTCAAGCTGGTCTCGGACATCTGGATTCCCGCCGACACCGGCCGCTGGGCCACGATCCTGATCCGCACACCCTACGTGAAGACACCGCAGTTCAAGCGCTACAAGCTCGCGGCCTATCTCCAGGCCGGCTACGCGGTCATCCTGCAGGACACCCGCGGACGGGGCGACTCGGAGGGCACCTTCGATTTCTACTTCCCCGAGGGGAAGGACGGCTTCGACACCATCGAGTGGATCGCGAAGCAGCCGTGGTCCAACGGGCGGGTCGGCACCGACGGCGGTTCCTATCTCGGCACCGTGCAGTGGCTCGCCGCGCGGGAGCAGCCGCCCGCTCTCCAGTGCATGATCTCGACCGCGCCGTCGGGCCGGATCTTCGACGAAATCCCCTACCTCGGCGGCGCGTGGCGCGGCGAATGGGCCGCGCCCTGGCTGGCGAGCGTCGCCGGCCGAGTCTCCCAGTCCGACCTCATGGAGCTGGTGAAGTGGGGCGAGGCCTTCAACGCCCGGCCCCTCCTCACCGCGGATATAAAGAGCGGACGCGAGCTGCCACTCTACCGGCAGTTCCTGGAGCATCCGACCCTCGACGACTACTGGAAGCGGATCCAGTTCGGTCCGGCCGATTTCGAGAAGATCCGGGTTCCGGTCATGACGGTCACGGGCTGGTACGACGGCGACCAGCTCGGCGCGCTCTTCTACTGGGACGGGATGGAGACGCGGGGCGGCGCGGAGGACACCCGCTGGCTCACGATCGGGCCGTGGGTCCACGCCATGACGTACCTGGGCGGCGAGAAGAAGGTTGGGCTCATCGAGTCCTCCCAGGAGTCGATCGTGCCGATCCAGGAAAACAGGATTTCATTCTTCGACTGGTGCCTCAAGAAGTCGAAGCCGCGGCCCGACTTCCCCCGGGTCCGGATCTTCGTGACCGGCGCGAACCGCTGGATTCACGCCGAGAAGTACCCGCTGCCCCAGATGCAGGTGAAGAGCCTGTATCTCCGGAGCGCAGGCTCGGCAAACTCGAGCGCGGGCAATGGGCGACTCGCCTGGGACGCACCGAAACAGGAGCCCTCGGACACCTTCACCTACGATCCGAAGAATCCCGTCCCTTCGATGCCCATCGCGAGGGACCACCAGGCGGTGGAAAAGCGTCGCGACGTCCTGGTGTACACCAGCGATTCGCTCCCCGCGCCGGTCGAGATCGTGGGACGGGTGTTCGTCACGCTGGTAGCGGCGAGCGATGCGCTCGACACCGACTTCACCGCGAAGCTCCTCGACGTCTATCCCGATGGAAAGTCCGTGCTCCTCGGTCCGTCGGAGGTCGGCGTCAAGCGCGCCCGGTACCGGAAGGGCTACGATCGTACGGAGCTGCTCACGCCGGGGAAGGCCGAGGAATACCGCATCGAGCTGTTCGACATCGGGCACCGTTTCCTGACGGGGCACCGCATCCGGGTTGAGGTCTCGAGCAGCGCGTCGCCCTTCATCACGCCGAACAGCAATACCGGCCTGCCGATCGCGACCGATACCACGTGGAAGGTGGCGCGGCAGACGGTGTATCACGACGCCGCTCGCCCGTCGCGGGTGCTGCTTCCTGTGGTCCCGATCAGTCCGCAGTAGGCTGACATGCGTCTGGTTCCGTTGCTCCTCCTCCTCGCGGTGGCACCGCTCTCCGCGCAAGTCCGCGGCGTCGAGCTGTACCAGCTGCTGGGCAAGGAAATCCCCGCGAAGACCACCGGCACGACGCGACTGCCATGGTTGCCGGGCGGCGGCTACCTGGAGAGCGCGCCCGATTCAGTGCGCGGGGGGCGGGCGTTCTTCCGGGTCGATCCCACCGGGAAGCGGGTGCCGCTCTTCGACGACAAGACCGTCACCCGCATCATCTCGGAGTACACCCGCCTGAGCGGCAAGGAGACCAGGGGACTCCCGTTCACGATCTTCACCTGGGAGTCCAACAACAGCGCGATCGGCTTCTCGGCGGGCGGAAATCGGTATGCCTATCAGCTCGCCGGCGGGACGCTCCTCAAGCTGGGCCTGCCGGCGAAGACCGGCCCCTTCGACATCGGTCAGGACGGCGCGGCCGGCGCGTTCTCGCCGGATTTCACGCGCTACGCCTTCGTGCGTGACTACGACAACCTCTGGGTCTTCGACGTCGCGAGCGGGAAGGAAGAGCTGATCGGGAAGGGCACCTCGGAGGACAACACGATCGGCTTCCTCAACGCGGGCCAGTGGTTCACCTGGTCGCCCGACAGTCGTCGCATCGCGTACCTCAAGGCCTCACAGAGCGGGACGAAGACGCCGGCATTGCATGGGCTCACCAAGCCCTCGAGCATCGAGTACTTCCGCTACCCCTACACCACCGATTCCACGGCCCGGATGGAAGTGTGGGTGGCCGACCTCGACAGCAAGCAGCAGGTGAAGCTCACGACCAGCACGGTCGAGAACCCCTGGATCCGTGAGATCACCTGGCTGCCGGGGGGCAAGGAAGTGGCCTGGCAGGTCCTGGGTCAGTGGCAGGACCGGCTCGAGCTCAACGCCGGCGACGCCACGACGGGGGCAAACCGCCAGCTCATGCTCGACCGCGACACCGCGTTCATGACCGACGAGCACAGCTTCCGCCTGCTTGCCGACGGCAAGCGATTCCTCTGGCTGAGCGAGCGCACCGGCTGGCGCCACATCTACCTCTACGACCACGTCGCGGGGAAGCTGGTGAAGCCGCTCACTTCGGGTGAATGGGAGGTCGAGCAGATAGAAGGGGTCGACGAGTCGGGTGGCTGGGTCTATTTCACGGCCGCGGCGAATCTTGGCCTCGATCGCCAGCTCTTCCGCGTGAAGCTCGACGGGACCGGGCTCACGAAGCTCACCTCAGAGGATGGCGTGCATTCCATCTCGATGGACGCCACCGCGCACTGGTTCGTGGATGACTACTCCTCGATTGCGTCCCCGCGCACGGTGAGTCTCCGAAGCGCCGACGGCAAGCTGGTGCGGATCCTGGCCACGACCAGTCTCGACCGGGTGAAGGAGCTGGGCCTCGAAACCCCCGAGCTGATGATGGTGAAGGGGGCGGATGGCGTCACCGACATCAGCGGCATCGTGTTCAAGCCCGCCGGATTCGACCCCGCGAAGAAGTACCCGATGATCGTGTACGTCTACGGCGGTCCGCACGTGAAGTCGGTCCACAACAGCTTCGAGACCATCGATTCGCGAGCCCGGTGGGCCCAGCTCGGCTTCATCGTGGCGGAGTTCGATGCGCGCGGGACGCCGGGGCGGGGGAAAGCCTTCAACGCGGGGAATTTCCTCCAGCTGGGCCAGACCGACGTCGATGACCAGGCCGCCGCCGCGCGCGCGCTCAGCCGGCTCAAGCCCTGGATCGACAGTACGCGGGTGGGCGTCACCGGGATCTCGCACGGCGGGTACCTGACGCTGATGATGGTGCTCCGCTATCCCGACGTCTACCAGGTGGGCGTGGCGACCGCCCCGCTCACCGATCTCGGCAACGGGCCGCGGCAATACACCGGCTGGAACATGCGGACGCCGGCGTCGAATCCGGACGGGTATGCCAAGGCCAACCCGGTGGCGCTGGCCGCGACGCTCAGGAGTCGCCTGCTCATTCAGCACGGCACCAATGACCGGAACGCGGTGCTCGGGAACACGCTCCAGTTTGCCCGCAAGGCCATCGATGCCGGGCGCCCGCTCGACATGATGATCTACCCGGAAGGGGACCACGTCTTCGTCGGGAAGGACGCGGCGCACGGACTCAAGGGAATGCTTGGGTATTTCCTGGAGCACCTTCAGCCCGAAGGCTGGGATCACAGTCTTGCAGTGCTGTGGCAGTAACTCGTCAGATTGCCAGATCGTCAAATCGTCAATGTGAAAGGGGCCGACGTGTCAGGGAACTATTGGCGCTATGCGGATGCAAACGCGTACCTGGAGCGGGTCGGCAAGATGCCGCCCGTCATCATCTGCTGCTCCTGCAATGGCGGCATCCAGGGCAAGGAAGCCAACGACAACCTGCCCGAGAGCGCCGACGAGATCGCCGATTCGGTCTACGGCGCGTACCAGGCCGGTGCCACGATGGTGCACGTGCACGCGCGCCATCCGGAGAACTTCACCCGGCCCGCGACCACCACGGAGCACTGGCTCGCGGTGAACAGCCGGATCAGGGCGCGCTGTCCCGACATCATCATCAACAACACCACGGGTGGTGGACCCGACATGACGATGGAGGAGCGGCTCCAGTGCCTTGCGGCGCGGCCCGAGGTGGCGTCCCTCAACCTCACGCCCGACATGAGCAAGTTCAAGATCGCGGCACGCAAGGCGCCGCTGCCGTTCCCCCGCGAGGAGATGCTCTACGACGAGTGCATCCCGTTCTCCTATGGGCTGGTGAGCCGCTTCGCGGCGGAGATGAAGAAGCACAACGTGAAGCCGGAGATGGAGACCTATCACAGCGGCGGCGTGTGGGTCATGAACGACCTGATCAAGCAGGGCCTGATCGAGAAGCCCTACTGGATCCAGACCGTGATGGGCTACCAGACTTCGAGCCTGCCGACGTTCGAGAACGTGATTCACCTGCTGCGCGAGTTTCCGGAGGACACCCTCTGGCTCACCTCGGGCATCGGGCCTCACCAGCTTCCGATGACGACCTTCTCTCTGCTCCTGGGCGGGCACGTGCGGGTCGGACTCGAGGACAACGTCTACTACCGCCGCGGCGAGAAGGCGAAGAGCAACGCGCAGCTGGTGGAGCGCGCGGCGCGGCTCGCGCACGAGCTCAATCGTGAGGTCGCGACGCCGGCACAGGCCCGTGAGATGCTGGGCATCTCGGCGACGCCGACGGTTTACTGATGAGGCGGTTGGGGCGGTTGGGGCGGTTGAGGCGGTTGAGGCGGTT
>DATEOL010000154.1:0-14768 GCA_035274025.1 Gemmatimonadales bacterium
CGTCGCGATGACGAGCGCGTCCGGCGCACCCGGTGTCACCGCGATCGTGCCCGACACCACGCTGACCAGCCCGGACGAGGCGAAAATGAGTGTCCGGTTGCCGACGAGCCCGGTGATTCGAAGGTCGGTGAAGGTCGCGAGGCCCGCTGCGTTGGTGAGCGCGCTCAGGGTTCCGGAGAGGTCAGGGCCCCCGGTCTGGATGGTCACCGTGACCTGGACGCCGGCTTGGGCGACGGGATTGCCCCCCGCATCCTGGAGCTGGATGGCGGGCTGTTGCGGGAAGGCGATCCCGTTCACGGCGGTCGTCGAGGGCTCGGTCGTAATCGAGAGCTGTGTCGGGGCGGGTCCGGCCGTGAGGGTGATCGGCGACGTGATCACCTCACCGAGTCCCGTCGCCGAGAACTTGAGCGCGTGCCCGCCGCCTACTGCGCCCGTGAGTGCCAGCCCCGAGAAGGCGGCTTGGCCGCCCGAGTTGGTGAGGAGCGTAGTAACTCCCGACAGGGTTCCGCCCCCTGCCGCTACCTCCGCGGTGATCTGGACGCCCGCCTGCGCCACGGCGTTGCCGCCGGCGTCGCGGAGCTGGATCACCGGCTGCTGCGGGAACGGCACGCCACTTTGTGCCGTGGACGAAGGCGGTGTCAGGAGCCCGAGCTGCGTCGCCGTGCCCTGGGCGAGCGCGATCGCGTTCGAGCTGACCTCGACCAGGCCGGCGGCGATGAAGCGCAAGGAATAGTTCCCGGCCGTTCCCGAGAGCGAAAGGTTGGCAAAGCTCGCGGTGCCATTCGCCGCGGTCTGGATCGTGAGGTTGCCGGCGAGCGTCGCACCGGCCCCGACAACCTGGACCGTCACCGGGATACCGGCCTGGGAGACCGGATTCCCGTTCGCGTCGGCGATCCGGACGACCGGCTGTACCGCGAGGGGGGCGCCGCTTGTGGCGGTGGCGGATGGCTGGGTGACCATCACGAGCCGTCCGGCCGCGCCCGCGGCGATGTTGAAGGGCGTGCTCACCGCGGGTGCGAGCGGCGAGGCGCTCGCCCGGAGGGTGTATCCCGTGCCACTCCGGTCGAGGGTTACGTTGTCGAACATCGCCACACCGGCGACGGCGTTTACCGTGAGGGTGCCGCCGAGCGTGGCGCCGCCCTCGTTGTTCGCGAGCGACAGGGTGACACTGCTCGTGGCGTCGACGATGGTCCCGCCCTGCGCGTCCTGGACGGCGACGCGAAACGGCGTGAGTGCCTGGCCCGCGTTGCCGTTCGCGGGTTGGGTGGTGAAGCCGAGCTTCGCCGCAGGGCGGGGTGACACCGTGATGGCCGAGGTGCCGGTCCGGCCTTCGCTGGTCGCCCGGACCGTGGTCGTGCCCGGCGCGACCCCGCTCACCAGTCCGGTCACCGAAACGGACGCGACCCCCGGATTGTCGCTGGCGAACGTGACCGGGCGATCCTGCAGCGCCTGTCCCTGGACGTCTCGCGGGGTCGCGAGGAGCTGCTGGGACGCGCCGACCTGGATCGTGGCCTGCGGCGGCTCGACGCTCACGCTCGCGACCGGCTTCGGCGTGACGGTGATCGTGACGTCGCGGGTGATGTCATCGACCCGCGCGGTGATGATGGCGGAGCCGACGGCAACGCCGGTCACGAGGCCGCTGTTCGATACCGTGGCGATGCCCTGATCGCCGGATGACCAGCTCACGGTCCGGTTCGGGACCGTGATGCCACTCGAGGTCCTGGGAGTCGCGCTGAGCTGCTGGGTCGCGCCCGCGATGATGGTCGCGCCGGGCGGCTGCACGTCGATCTGGGCGACGACGAGAAGCTCGCCCCCACCGGTGGGGTCGGAGGAACACGCGGCCGCAACCAGCGCCGCCAGCAGACGAAGCCTGGCGCGAGTCCTCATGTCCTGATCGTCAGAGACCTACCGAGAGGCCGAGGCGGGCGAGCACGTATCCGGCCGTGCGCGATGTGCCGCCTACGATATCGTACTGGGTCGTGAAGTACTGGGAGCCGAGGTCGAGCGCGACGCGGGAGCCGAGTCGCACCAGCACACCGCCACCACCGCCGCCGGCGAAGTGACCGCCCTGGTCGGCGCAGTCCTCCTCGGGATTGCAGACCAGCGTGCTCATCCCGACGCGACCTGCCAGGTAGACCGCGGCGCGCGAACCGGCGAAGACCACGTACCGGGGTTCGGCAAAGAACACCGACACCGCGGCGGAAAAGTCTCCGGTCGAGAACTGGTACACCGTCGACCGCTGGTACCCGGCCCCCATGGAAAATCGCGAGAAGGTGTAGCGGACCTGCGCTTCCCAGCCCAGCCGGGTCGAGTTCTCGAACTCACTTTCGTCGGCGGTCGGGAACACCAGTGCTCCTGATCCCTGAATCGACCAGTGCTGCTGCGATTGCGCACCCACCGATGAGGTGAGACCCGCCAGCAGGAGAGTCGACAACAACTGACCTCGCATGAGGTTTCCTCGAGCGATCAGGGGAAGTTTTCGAGCAGCTGGACGCCGGCAAAGGTCCACTCCTCCCCCTGCCGCCGGGTGGAGGCCTGGAACCGGACCGCCTTGCGCTTCTCGACACCAAAATCACCGCGATACCTGACCATCAACGTAAACGCGGCATCCGCCGCTGTCTCGGTCACCTCGGCGGCGTCGGTCCCCTGCAGCGCCGAGGTCGGACCGGCATCGCGCAGGAAGTTGACGAACTTGTCCCGCCGCTTGGCGTCCGAGGCAAAAAACATCGTGCTCACGTTCCCCACATCCCGAGCCGACACCGCCGCGGCGAACTGCTCGATGCCCTGGGTCAGGCTGCGGGTCGCGGCCGCCTTCATGGCCTCCGGGTCCGCTTTCGGCGGTGTCGGGGCCGTGTCGCGCGGCGTCTCGACCGGCGTCGGAGCCGGGGGAGGCGGCGGGGGTGGGGGCGGCGGCGCCGGGGGCGGAGACGCCGGCGGAGGCTGGATCCTCGTCACGGTGTCCCGCACGGCGACGACGGTCCGCGCGGTGTCACGGGGGTTCTTGATCAGGCCGAGTCGGACCGAATCACGGTGGCTCAGGCCTCGCACCGGGGCCTCACTCGGTTCCGGCGGCGGATCAACCGCGACCGAGCTGGGTGGTGGTGGCGGCGGGGGCGGCGGCAAATCCGGATTGATCCCGACCCGGACAGTATCGTCGGGATGACGCGTGGTATCGACCGGTAACGGCGTTGCCTGGGCAATGTCAGGCGTCATGAGCACGAACGAAGGACGCGCCTCGTCCTCCCGGTGCAGCATGAAGAACCAGCCCGATCCCGCGGCGCCGATGCCACCGGCCACGGCGAGCATGCCCAGCAGCTGGCGCTTCCGCTTGTCGAGCGTGTCGGAGCGCTCTTCCTGGATGTACTGCAGGTGATAGTTGAACCGGACGTTCTGGCCCGTCGCCGGCTCGGGCTTGTCGGCGCCGCCGGTGGGGATGAGCCACATCGGCGGACCGAGGTGCATGTGGCGCTCGTCCCGGCGCACCCGGGTGTACATGGCGAGCGCCGCGATCGCGCCGCCGAGGCCGAGCAGGGCCACGAGGGCGGCGATGGCATTCATCGAGCTGCCGGCGCCGTCGCGCTCGACTTCGTCCAGCAGCAGCGAGCCTTCGCTGAGGAGCTCGGGGGAAAGTCGTGCCGTCACCTCGAACGGGCCGCCCGAGCTGGGAAGCTGATCGGTACGGACCAGGATGCCGGCGGGATCGGAGCCATCGACGAGGCGGTAGACGCCACGCTCCGAGCGGGGTGAAAGCGCGCGCACTTCGACCACCTCACCAGACAGGACGATCCGGCGCCCCCGGTAATCCTGGGGCGCCAGCTTGACCTTGCTGATGGTTTCCTGCGCCGCCGCGGTT
Organism: Gemmatimonadales bacterium; assembly: GCA_035274025.1. Classification (GTDB taxonomy): domain Bacteria; phylum Gemmatimonadota; class Gemmatimonadetes; order Gemmatimonadales; family GWC2-71-9; genus SZUA-320. The sequence goes on from DATEOL010000154.1 coordinate 3,854, forward strand.
GGGAGGTCTCCCAGGACCAGCGCCAGCGCCAGGCCGAGCACGCGAATCCTCACGCTCAGGTCTTGCCCTCCGCGCGAGTGAATGCCCGGTCGAGCACCTCGAGGGCATACTCGACATCGAGCGCGCTGATGCAGAGCGGCGGCTTGATGCGGAGCACGTTGCCATCGAGGCCGCCGCGGCCGAGCAGCAGTCCCATTTCCTTCGTGGCCTCGAGCACCTCGGTGGCGGCGGGCTTCGACGGCTCGCGGGTTCCCCGGTTGGAGACCAGCTCCACGCCGAGCATGAGTCCCATACCCCGCACGTCGCCGATGATCGGGTGCCGGGTGGCCAGCTCCTGCAGACCCGCCTTGAGCTCGGCGCCACGCTCCTTCGCGTTGGCCTGGAGTCCCTCCTCGTCGATCACCTCCAGCACGGCGAGGCCGGCCGCGCAGGAGATCGGGTTTCCGCCGAAGGTGTTGAGGTGGAGCCGGGAGGTGAGCGCCTTGGCGACGTCCATCCGCGTCGTGACCGCGGCGAGAGGGAGCCCGTTGCCGATGCTCTTCGCCATCGTCACCATGTCGGGCACGACACCATAGTTCTGGAACCCCCAGAAATTCTCGCCGGTGCGGCCGAACCCGGTCTGCACCTCATCGGAGATGCACAGCCCGCCGTGCTCGCGCACGATCGCGTACGCCTCGCGCAGATAATTGGGCGCCCCGTGGGTGACGCCCCCTACGCCGTTGATCGGCTCCGCGATGTACCCGGCGACGCGACCGGGGGTGGAGAACCGGATCACTTCGCGGATGTCATTGGCGCTTTGGGTCGCGATCTCTTCTGGCGTTCCCGCGAACGGGCTCCGGTAGGGATCGGGATTCATCACATGATGTACCCGGCCGCCGTACTCGACGTTGTACTTCCAGGTGTTATGGGATGTGAGTCCCATCGATCCCGGCGAGCCGCCGTGGTACGCGTTCCGGAGCGCGAGCACGTCGGTGTTGCCGGTGAAGGCGCGCGCCATGGTGATGGCGAGGTCGTTCGCTTCGCTGCCGCTGTTCACGAAATAGGTGACGTCCAACCCCTCCGGCATTCGCGCAGCCAGCGCCTTGGCGAACTTCGGGAAATTGGGATGGAGATAGATCGTGGTGGTGTGCTGCAGCACCTCGAGCTGCTCCCGGACTCGCGCCACGATGGTCGGGTGGGAGTGGCCGCAGGACAGGGTGACGATCCCCGCGAAGAAATCGAGGTAGCGGCGGCCGGTCTCGTCCCAGACATACTGGCCGCGGCCTTCCACGATCATCAGCGGGTCCGCGTACAGGGTAAAGACGGCCGGATTGGTGTAACGCCGCCGGTCGGCGAGGACCTCGGCCCGGGTCGGCCCCTCGTAGGGGCGCGGGACATGGGAGGTCGGGGGCAGGGTGAGGGTCGCGGTGGTTGTCATATCCATATAATGGGCGGGGTCCGGGCTATGGGCTATGGGCGGGAAGGCGGGGGGCCTGAAGCCACTGCCTTTCCACTCGATGTACCGGCCTGTAACTTACAGCGCCCAATTGCATACCATCCCGTATACGAAATTCGGATCTGGAGGGACGATGACCGCCCGCCTTCCCGCCGTCCCGTCTTCCCGTCGACTCGCCGCAGCCCTGATTGTCGGTCTGAGCTCCGCGGCCGCCGCGCAGCAGGGTCCGCTCCGCGGCTTCGATGCCTACACCAGCGCGGCCATCAAGGCCTGGGGAGCGCCGGGCCTCGCGGTCGCGGTGATCCGCAACGACAGCGTCGTCCTCGCGCGCGGCTACGGCGTCCGGGAGCTGGGGAAGAGTGATCCGGTCACCGCCAACACGGTCTTTGCCGTGGGTTCCACCACCAAGGCCTTCACCGCCGCGCTCATCGGCACCCTGGTCGACGCCGGGAAGCTGTCGTGGGACGACCCGGTGACGAAGCTCTATCCCGGCTTCCAGCTCTACGACCCGTACGTCACCCGCGAGATCACGATTCGAGACCTGCTCACCCACCGGAGCGGCCTCTCCCGGGGTGACAGGCTCTGGTCGGGCTCCGGCGTTCCGCGGGAGGACGTGATCCGGCGGGTCCGTTTCCTCAAGCCGTCGTGGAGCTTTCGCAGCACGTTTGGCTACCAGAACATCATGTTCCTCACCGCGGGCGAGATCGCGGGCAAGCTCTACGGCAACGGCTGGGACGCCGCCGTCGCCGAGAAGATCTTCACGCCCCTGGGCATGACCCGCACGGTGACGAGCACCAACGCGCTCAAGGGGATGGACGACGTCGCGACGCCGCACGAGCGGATCGACAACGTGGTGACGCCGGTCGAGTGGCTCAACATCGACAACATCGGCCCGGCCGGGTCGATCAACTCGAGCGTCACCGACATGGCCCAATGGGTCCGCATGCAGCTGGGCAAGGGGATGTACGGCGGGAGGAAGGTGCTGGAGCCGCGGACGGTGAAGGAGATGCACACCCTCCAGATGCACATGAGCCCCAGCGAGACCGATGAGAAGCTGTATCCGGAATCGCACCTCAACGGATACGGGCTCGGGTGGTTCCTCCGGGATTACCGCGGGCTGGGGCTGGTGTCGCATGGTGGCGCCATCCGCGGGATGCGCGCCTTTGTCGGCCTGGTGCCGGAGAAGAACCTGGGGGTGGTGGTGCTCACCAACCTGCCCGAGACGACACTGCCGGCCGCGATCGGGATGCGGGTCATCGACCAGCACCTGGCGGGGACGCCGAAGGACTGGAGCGCGCGCTACCTCGCGGAGTCGAAGGCGGCCCGGGATCGGGCGGCCGCGGACCGGCAGAAAACCATCGCGGCGCGGGTGCCGGGCACGAGTCCCACCCTCGCGCTCGACAGGTACGCCGCGACCTACGCCGACAGCATGTACGGAGAGATCAGGATCGCGAAGGAAGCCGAGGGACTGACGATGTCGTTCGGTCCCTACTTTACCGGCGACCTCAAGCACTGGCACTACGACACGTTCGAATCGGTCTGGCGCAACAAGGCGCAGGGCAGGGGAACGGTGTCGTTCATCGTCGACTCGCGCGGCCAGGTGACGGCGCTCGACATCCCGGGCCTGGCGACGTTCTCTCGCGTGCTGGGATCCGGAAGTGTGGCCAGCACCTCGAATCCGTAGAGCACGGAGCACGGGGCACGGGGCACGGAGCACGGCGCACAGAGCACAGAAAACACGGGGAGAGAACCCAAACTCATGCGAGACTTTGTGACCAGAACCGTCACCCACACTGTTGTCCTGTGCTCCGTGCTCTGTGCGCTGTGCTCCTCAGCGCAAGCACAAGACCGGGCGTCGGATCGGAGAAGGTGGCTGGATTCGACGATGCGGACCACCGACGATCCGCGTCGCGTGCCGCTGCCGCCGCGCGCGGCGGGTGGGCCGACGGTCGTGCTGCGGGGCGGCCGGGTGTTCGATGGGACCGGCGCGGCGGCCCGTCCGGGCACTGTCGTGATCACCGGTGACCGCATCGCGTCGATCCTCGCGCCGGGTGCCACCACGTGGCCGACGGATGCCAAGGTCCTCGATGTGACGGGCAAGACCGTGCTTCCCGGCCTCATCGACATGCACACCCACCTCACCTACACCGAACCCGGGGTGTCGGTGGACGAGACCCAGAGCCAGGCTGATGCTGCGCTCCGAGGCATGGAACGGCTCCGGTTCTATCTCGAGAGCGGCATTACGTCCATCCGCGACGTGGCCTCACAGGGCATGGCGCCGTACCGTCTCAAGGACTGGCAGAACGCGGGCCGGATTCCCGGCCCGCGGATCTTTCTCGCCGGCCAGCTGATCACCGGGACCGGCGGTCACGGCGCCGAGGGGCTCTCGCCGAGTGCGGCACTCAATGGCGCGATCCGCGAGGCGTCGGGGCCGGATGACTGGCGCGAGGCGGTGCGCGAGCAGTTCAAGAACGGCGCGGACGTGATCAAGATCGCGAGTCACTTCGGCAAGGCCGAAGTCGCGGCCGCGGTGGAAGAGGCCCACGCGCTCGGCATCCGGGTGACCTGCGACTGCGAGACCTTCTACATCGAGTGGGCGGTCGACGCCGGGGTCGACATGATCGAGCATCCGCTGCCGCGCACCGACGGCACCATCCAGAAGATGGCCTCGAAGGGCGTGGCGTCGATCCCGACCGTGGTGCCCTACGACTACATCTTCGACGCGGCGGGCGGATACTGGGGCAGTACTTCGCGCCGCTTCGCCTTCTCCAAGGCCGCGAACGTCGAGATGATCCGCCGGCTCAAGCGGGCCGGTGTGACCGTCGGGGTCGGCACCGACCTGGTGGTCGAGTGGTTCCGTTACATGCCGGAGCCCTACATCACCGAGCTGGGGCACCTGGTCGAGGCGGGATTCACGCCGGCGGAAGCGCTGGTCGCCGCGACGAAGACCAACGCCGCGCTGCTGGACCTTGCGGACCGGCTCGGCACGCTGGAGGCAGGCAAGCTGGCCGATGTGCTGGTGGTGCGGGGAACGCCGGACAGCAACGTGCGCGACCTCGTGAACGTAGACCTCGTGATTACCAACGGTCGCATCGCGGTTCAAGATGGGAAGGTGGTGATCGACCGCCACGTCCCGATACCGCCACCCAAGGCACGGTAGTGGCGGGCTTGCAGGGGCCGGTTTCCAGCCGCCCCCCATCAACATTCAACCCACACCACAATGACCAATCGCCGCCAGTTTGTCGCCGCCGCAATGGCCATCCCGTTCATCAACCGTGGCCGGTTCCAACTCTTCCCCTGGTCGCAGACCGAATATTCGGCCCGCGCGATCGACCTCATGAAGCGGGCGACCGTGATCGACATGCTGAGCCCGCTCACCCTCAACTTCGGGATGCAGGACAAGTGGTACGCCAATCCCGAGCTGTTCCTTCCCTCGGTCCAGAAGTACAAGGACTCGGGGATCAACATCTTCCACATCGCGGTCGGCATCGGCGGGCCGGACGGATACAACCAGGGAATGCGGTTCGTGTCCAACTGGAATGCCATGATCGCGGGCTGTGACGACGTGATGATGCGGATCGACAGCGCCGCCGACTTCGACCGGGTGAAGGCCAACGGGAAGGTCGGCGTGATGATCGGGATCCAGAACTCCGATCACTTCCAGCGTCCCGACCACGTCGACTTCTTCTGGAACCTGGGGCAGCGGGTCTCCCAGCTCACCTACAACTCGCGGAACTGGATCGGCAACGGCTCGACCGAGCGACGCGACGAGGGCCTCTCCGACTACGGCGTCGCCATCGTGGCCCGGATGAACAAGGTGGGCATGGCGGTCGACGTCTCCCACTCGGGTGACCGGACCACGCTCGATGCCGTGGAAGTCTCCACCCGGCCGGTACTCTACACCCACTCCAACTGTCGCGCGCTCGCGCCGGGCCATCCGCGCTGCAAGACCGACGAGGCCATCAAGGCGCTGGGTGCCAAGGGCGGCGTGATGGGCATCACCGGGGTCCGGATGTTCGTCAAGAACGAGGAGCCGACCACCATCGAGGACGTGCTCAACCATTTCGACCACGTGAAGAAGCTGATCGGGCCTGAGCACCTTGGCGTCGGCAGCGACATCGACCTCGATGGCTACGACGACATGCCGCCGGAAGACAACAAGCGGCTGCGCGCAGGGTACAAGGGGAGCTACGGCTTCCGTGAGAAGATCGACGTCGAGGGGCTGGACCATCCGAAGCGGATGTTCGACCTCACCGACGGCCTGATCCGCCGGAAGTACAGCGACGACGAGATCATCGGCGTCCTGGGTGGGAACTTCAAGCGGGTGCTTGCGGAGATCTGGGCACGAACGGCGTGACCGGTAGGGCGGTTAAGGCAGGTTGGGACGGTTGTCTCCACCTCTCAGCTCTCCCAACCGCCCTAACCGCCTTAACCTCCTTAACCGCCTTTGTTGAGAGGTCAGCATGGTTCGCAAACTCCTCGCCGCGTCGCTGCTGATTGCGACCCCGGCCGTCGCCCAGAAGGGCAATCCGCTCGCCGGGCTCGATGCCTACACCGCCAAGGCGGTGAAAGAGTGGAATGTTCCGGGTCTCGCGATTGCCGTCGTGAAGGGCGACTCCACGCTCTTCATGAAGGGCTATGGTCTCCGCGAGCTCGGCAAGCCCGACCCGGTCACGCCCAACACCCTCTTCTCCATCGGCTCGAATACCAAGTCGTTCACTGCCGCGGCGATCGGCATGCTGGTCGACGAAGGGAAGATGCGGTGGGACGACAAGGTGACCCGGTGGCTGCCGGGCTTCCAGCTCTACGACCCGTACGTCACGCGGGAGATCACGATGCGCGACGTGCTCTCGCACCGCTCCGGCCTCGGTCGTCGCGGCGACATGAACTGGCTGCTGGCCGGGTACAGCCGGGCCGAGACGCTGCGGCGGATCCGCTTCCTCCCGCCGAGCCAGGCCTTCCGTACCGAGAGCGGCTACCAGAACACGATGTTCCTCGCCGCCGGGGAAGCTGCCGCCGCGGCGTCGGGGATGAGCTGGGATGAGCTCGTCACCACGCGCATCCTCCGTCCCCTGGGCATGACGCACACCAACACGAGCACCAAAGCCTTCGCAAACGAGCGCGACGTGGCGACGCCGCACGGCATGCGCGACGGTGTGCTCCAGCCGATCCCCTGGCGGAACATCGACAATGTCGGACCGGCCGGCTCGATCAACTCCAGCGTTGCGGAGATGCGGAACTATCTCCGCTTCATCAACAACGGCGGGACCTTCGAAGGAAAGCAGCTGCTCAAGCCCGCGACCCTCAACGTCATCCACACCATCCACACCGTCTCGCCGTTCATGCCCGACACCCTGTTCCCGTCGGTGCATTTCCGGGGCTACGGGCTGGGCTGGGGACTGAGCGACTACCGGGGCCGGAAGGTCATGCAGCACTCCGGTGGCATCGACGGGAATCTCTCCTGGATGCTGGTGATGCCGGAGGAGAAGCTCGGCATCATGATCCTCACCAACGGCGACAACCATATGGTCGGGCCGTCGCTGCTGTACTACGTGATGGATAACCTGCTCGCCGGCTCATCGCGGGACTGGAGTGCGCTCAACCTGAAGCGGTTCCAGACCCAATCGGCGGCCGCCCTGGCCCGGGAGAAGGACCGTGACGCGAAGCGAAACGCCGAGGAAGGTCCGAGCCGCCCGCTGAGCGCCTACGCCGGAACCTTCGCCGACTCGCTCTGGGGCGAGATCAAGGTGAGCGTGGACGGCAACCGGCTGTTGCTCGATGGTCCCGGTATCGCGGGCGGCAGCATGGAGCACTGGCAGTACGACACCTTCCGGCTGACCTGGAAGGATGCCCAGTTCGGCAAGGAAGACGTGATCTTCGAGCTCGACCGCGATGGCAATCCGACGACGGTGCGGATCGAGAACCAGCAGCAGCCGATGATCTTCAAGAAGCGGTAATCGGATCCGACCATTCGACTATCCGTCTTATCCGCCTTATCCGCCTTATCCGCCTTATCCGACTGGAGGAGTGACGCAGTGAAACGGATTTTGCTCGTTATTGCGCTGCTGGGACTGGCAGGGCAAACGGTGCAGGGCCAGACCGGTACCGAAGGGCTGGACGCGTACATCACCAAGGCGATGGCGGATTGGAAAGTCCCGGGCCTCTCCGTCGCGATCGTGAAGGGCGACTCGGTCGTCTACCTCAAGGGCTTCGGTGTCCTCGAGCTGGGCAAACCCGATCCGGTCACACCCAACACCCTCTTCGCGATCGGCTCCAACACCAAGTCGTTCACGTCCGCGGCCGTGGGGATGCTGGTGGACGACGGCAAGATGCGGTGGGACGACAAAGTCACGAAATACCTGCCGGGCTTCCAGCTCTTCGATCCGTACGTCACCCGCGAGATCACCATGCGGGACGTGATGTCGCACCGGAGTGGCCTGGGCCGCCGTGGTGACATGAACTGGATGATGGCGGGCTACGATCGCGCCGAGCTGCTGCGCCGGATCCGGTTCCTCGAGCCCAACGCGCCCTTCCGGACCGAGATGGGCTACCAGAACACCATGTTCCTCGCCGCGGGGGAGGCGGCCGGCGCCGCGAGCGGCCTGGGCTGGGACGCGCTGATCACCACCCGCATCCTCCAGCCGCTCGGCATGACGCGCAGCACCGTGACGACGCGTGACCTCCCCAACCGCACCGACGTCTCGATTCCCCACAGCTTCCGCGACAGCGCCGTCCGGGTGGTCCCCCGGCGGAACCTCGACAACATCGCGCCCGCGGGCTCGATCTACTCGAGCGCCGAGGAGATGACGCACTACGTGAAGTTCATCCTCGGCAAGGGGACGTACCAGGGGAAGCAGCTCCTCAAGCCCGGAAGCCTCGCGGTCATCCAGACGCCGCACGTGAGCATGCTGGTGCCGGTCGACACGATGACCCCGAGCACGCACTTCAGCGGCTACGGGCTGGGCTGGGTGCTGACGGACTACAAGGGCCGGAAGATCGCCTGGCACAATGGCGGCATCGACGGGAATCTCTCCGAGATGTGGACCGTGCCGGAGGATCAGCTCGGCATCATCGTGCTCACCAACTACGACGGGCACCAGATCGGCCCCAGCATCGTCTATCGCATCCTGGACCAGTTCCTCGGCGGCACGGTGCGCGACTGGCACGCCATCAACTTCAAGCGGTTCGAGGCGGCGCGCGCGGTCCAGGCTGCTTCGGCGAAGACTCGCGAGGCCTCACGCAACAAGGAGTCGAAGCCCTCGCACCCGCTCGACGCCTACGCCGGCACCTATGCGGACTCGATGTATGGCGACTTCAAGGTGAAGGTGGAGAACGGCAAGCTGATGACGAGCTACGGCGTCATCGGGTTCGGCGGCCCGCTCGAGCACTGGCAGTACGACACGTTCCAGGCGACGTGGAGCGACACCCAATTTGGCAAGGGACTCATCACCTTCGGGTTGGATCGGGACGGAAAGGTTGTCGAGGCGAGGGTGGATAACCTTGCCACATTCAAGCGGAGGAACTGAACGGCCATTTCAGATTCCAGATTTCAGATTTCAGATTCCAGAATGGACAAGAACGCCGGCCTCGATCTCCGAAGCCGGCGTCCTGTTGTCAAATCTGAAATCTGAAATCTGAAATCTGAACTGGCCGTTTACTTCTTCCCCAGATCCAGGTACGACGTCCGTGCGAAGTAGACCGTGTCGGGCGGAATAGTCTGCGCACTCGCCTGACCGGAGAGTTTCCCCCCTCTCAGAGTCAGGTTGAGGAAGATCGAGTGATGGTGCAGCGACGCGTCCGGCGTCGGCACCGCTCCCTGGAAGCGCCCGGTAAAGAGCGAGTCGCTCTGCCACCCCGTCTCATACACCAGCGCGCGCGGCGCATTGCCGAGCTTCGCGATCACGTCACCGTCCGGCTGGAAGGTCAGCGTGAAGGGCTGGGTCCCGTTCCACATCCGGATGGTGCCCTTCCATTCGCCCGCGAATGCCGCCGGAGCGGTCACCGACCGGTTGGAGGGCGCGGCCGGCCGGCCTCGGCGCGCCTTCAGGGTGTCGGCGTAGCGCGGCACCATGCCGGCGATGATGTCGGTCGCCAGCGTGAATGGATGTCGTGACGTGGTGTTGGAGAGGACCGCGATCGCGATGTCCTCTTCGGGATAGAGGTAGAGGGCGGTGTTCACGCCGGGCATGCCGCCGGTGTGGTTGTAGCGAAGGAGGCCGTTGTCGTCCCCGACTGCCCAGCCGATCCCGTACCCCGAGCCGGGAACCCCGGTGGTGTTCTTGTGCATCGCGTCGATGGTGGAATCGGCGAGCAGGCGCTTCTGGTCGGGCAGGTGATTCTTGAGGTGGAACATGCCGAACCGCACCAGGTCATGCGCGCTGGAGTACACCGCCGAGGCGCCGCGGTGATCGAAATCGTACGGCGTGACGCGGCGGCCATCGGGCTCGTAGCGCACGGCGGCGTAAGGCTCGAGTCCCGGTGCGACAAAGATCGAGGTGTGCGTCATGCCGAGCGGAAGGAAGACCTGGCTCCGCATGTAGTCGGCGTACGGTTGGCCCGAGACCCGCTCGATGATGTAGTCGAGAATGCCGAAGCCGAGGTTGCTGTATTGATAGGCCGAGCCGGGCGGGTAGACCGTGATGCCGTAGCGCGAGATCGCCTCATCCATCGAAGGCACCCGGTCGATCGCGCCGTCGTAGTAGAACATGTAGTGGAGCGGCAGGCCCGCCGTATGATTGGCCACCCGCCGGACTGTGGCCTGCGACGCGTCGCCCGCGAGGCCGGCGATCTTGGCCGATCCGAGGTAGTCGTTGGCCGGGGCGTCGAGCTTCACCTTGCCCTGTTCGACCAGCATCATGAGGCCGGTCGCCGTGATCGGCTTGGAGATCGAGGCGAGCGAATAGGTCGTGTGCTCGTTGGCGGGAATGCGGGACTCGCGATCGGCCCAGCCGAATCCCTCCTCCCATATGATCTTGCCGCCCTTCGCGACCGCGACGGCAAGCGAGGGGACGCCGCTGTCGAGGACGGCGGCCTTCGCGTGCGCTTTCGCGACGGCGAAGGGATCGGACGCCTTCTGGGCGTGCAGGGGCAGGGCGGCGGCGCAGAGGACGCAGGCGAACCACGCGGTGATAGCGGATGATCGTGTCATGCGGCAATATTGTATCCACGATTGTCGACAACGCAACCGCGGTTGCTGGCTGCTGGCTGCTAGCTGCTAGCTGCTGGTCGCTCCTTTTCACTTCACCGTTCCCTCTGATGCGCTACCCCGCGCTCTTCGCGTTCCTCATTGCCGGCAGGCTGTCGGCCCAGGTGACCGTCGACGACTATCGTCGCGCCGAGCAGTTCCTGTCTCCCAAGGCTGACAAGCTGGTGCTGAACGACATCCAGGTACGCGGCGCGTTGCCCTTTGCCGCCGCCACGACGCGCTGGCTCGCCGGCAGTGATCGTTTCTGGTACCGCACCCGCACGTCCCAGGGCTTC
>DATEOL010000155.1:0-6952 GCA_035274025.1 Gemmatimonadales bacterium
CAAGGGTCGTGAGTAGTCCGCCGGCGCAAGCTGGTTCACCGCGACGACCCGTTCCTCACCGGTGTCGCGCAGCCGCGAGATGAGGGTCTCAAGCGAATCGTACGGACCGGGGCCCGGCGCGGGAATCGCGCCGGGTCCATAGCAGGCTAGAAGGGAGCTGAAGTCGGAGCCCAGCTCCTCGAGCCCCAGGAGGTGAAGCAGGTAGCTGTCGGCGAGCAGGAGGTGACCGAGGATCCACGAGGGGTGGTGCTCGCCCTCGAATGACTGGCTGCAGGCCGCCGACTGCGGGATTCCCGCCACCAGCGACATTGTCTGCTTCCGCGCCTGGATCAGCGCCCACCCCAATCCGCCCGACATGCTTCAATAGTAGCGACCTAGGCGCTCTCCGCGGCTTCCTTCAGGTCGCCACCTTTCATCATCTTCCACGCCGTCGAGATCGCCAGGCCGGCCCAGAGGATATCCCAGAGCGAGAAGCTCGCGCGCAGCTGTTCCCATGGACCGTAGCTCGCCAGCATCGCGGTCCGGTACTGCGAGATGAGAGTTACCCTGTCGTCCTCCGACAGGCTCGCCGAGTGCGAGTCGGCGGCGGCTCGCATCTCATTCCACAGCGCGTCAGTGAGGGTGTCGGATTCGCTCATCGCATCGAGTCGCGACTGGATCGTCGCCGGCCATCCCTTAGTTTCGTCGAGGCGCCAGGCCGACGCGCGGGTGTGACGATCCTCGGGATCCATGAGGTCGCTCTCCACCCCGGGGCCGGTCACGAACTGCTGGATGAGGACCTTGCCGAGCAGGAGGCTCATGAGGGCGAGCGCCGCGGCGACCCCGGCGAGCTCCGTGGAGCGCTGCGCGGTGACGCGGCCCATGGCCCAGGCGATGGCCCACCCGATTCCCCATGCGATCCAGCCGATTTCCCAGTTGATCAGGGCCACGATCAGGGCCCAGACGACTCCGCCGGCCAGTCCGGCAGAGGCTCCCGCCAGCGCGGGTCGCAACAGGGAATCCTCGTTGTCCATGGGCCTTGCCCTCGCTTTCAGGTGGGGTGCGGTCTCAACGCCTCGCGAATTTCAGGTGAACCACGTCTGGTGTGGCAATGGTCCGGACCAGCGAGAGTCCATGCAGGTCGCTCACGCCGTCCAACAGTCGTTCGCCCGCGCCGAGAACGACGGGGGCGAGGTTGATTTCCATCTCGTCGACGAGGTTGGCGCGCAGGCATTGCCGTGCCACGCTGGCGCCACCCGCGAGCGAGACATCCTTGCCACCCGCGGCTCGGCGCGCCTCGTCCACGGCCGCCTCGACGCCACTGGTCACAAACGTAAAGCTATTGCCGCCCTCGAGAACGAGCTTCTCCCTGGGGAAATGGGTCACCACGAAGACGGGATGATGGAAGGGCGGATTGTTCCCCCACCAGCCTCGCCAGGGATTCTCCTGCTGCCATGGTCCGGGATGCCCACCAAACATGTTCCGGCCCATTACGGTGGCACCGATGTTCTGCACCGATTCCTCGACGACGGCGGAACTTGCGTTGACCTCGCCCCCGTCGAGTCCGTGGGCGCTGCGCCAGGCCCTGAGGCGGATGACCCAGTCGTGCAGCCGCTCGCCGCCCTTGCCCAGTGGGTCCTGCACGCTCTGATCGGGGCCCGCGACAAACCCGTCGAGCGACATCGAGATCTTCAGTCGAATCCGTGACATCAGGTCGCCTCTGCCAACGCGCTGAGCTTGAGCACCGTGTTCCAGTTCCGCGCGGTGCCGCGGGTGCCGAGCTTCTTTTCGATGATCGCGATCGTAAGCTTCGAGTCACCGATGCCATCGGGATAGGTGAAATACGCTTCGCGTCCGCTGGTCTTCACCTGCTCCCGGCCCTTGATCGCGGCGCGGAGCTCGTCGACGGCCTTCGCCGCCGGTGCATCCCGCAGGGTCATCATGACCAGATGGCTCGGGTCGTCCTTCGCCATCGCGGGAAACGGATTGGCGGCGACGATCGCGTCCCACTCCTTCGAGGTCCGCACGAAGAAAGCGGTGACCAGGCCGAGCTGCTTCGCGGCCTCGGCCTCGAGCTGCTTCTCGAGTTTCGCGGGCGAAGAGACGGAGCTCCGGAACACCAGGTTGCCACTCTGGACCACGGTCTTCACGTCCTCGCCGCCCAGCGTTCCGACCAGGGCGCGCAGGTCGGCCATCGAGACCTTGTTGTGCGAGCCCAGGTTGACCGCGCGGAGGAGCGCGATACACGCGGGCATCAGGGCTCCCGCTCCACGAACCGGTAGCTCGCGTGACAGTCGTAGTCGATGCCGTGCCTGGTCTTGAGGGTCTGGATGTAGCGGATGTCCGCAGCGTTGTGCGGGCTCGCCACGCCGTCGCCGAGGGGCTCGAAGGTGTGGAGGAAGGTCTCTTCCAGCAGGCTCGAGAGGCTCATGCGTTTGAAGAGTGCCAGGTCCTGCAGCACGGCGACGATCCGCTTCTCCAGGCGCACGGGCATATCCACCCGCTCGATCAGGACGGCCGGACCCGTGTTGTAGATATAATGGCCGAAGGTCAACCGGTGGCCGTGCAGGTCCCTCACGGAGTAGTCGCGAAGCCCGTACTCCCGGTCGCCCGGCTCGACCTCCACCTCGACGCCGTTGGCGCGCTGGAACTCGAAGAGCTCGTCGGCATTCCCGATGACGAAGAAGGTCCCTCCCTCGGGGTGTGGCGTCCCCTGCTCGAGGAAGATCTGGACGCTCCCGAGGTTCACGCCGGCGAAGGTGGGAACGGGCTCACCCCAGGTGAATCCTGGAGTAAAGCCCAGCTTGTCGACGTAGAAGTCGACGGCCTTCTGGATGTCGCTGACCACGAGCCCGGGATGGTGGCGCTCGCAGAAGACCCTGGGACGTTCGGGGGTGTTCATGGGACAAGATTGACCTCCTCGCCGCAATCCGGGAAGAGCGCTTACCGGACTCGAACACGCCAGGCTATTCCTCGAGATACTGCTTGAGCATGGCGAGCATCGTTCCCCAATTCTTCTCGGAGTGTACCCGTGCAATCTCGCTCGTGTTGTTGTCCTGGGTCAGGGTGACGTCGGTGCCGTCCCCGCTGTCGGAGAGCTCGATGGTGACCGTGTGATGGTTCTCCGGGCGGTCGGGTTGTCCGGAAAGAGGGCTGAAGTGGCTATAGCGAAGGCGGTACCCGGGCTCGACCTCCAGGATGGTGCCTTTGTCCTTGTAATGCTTGCCCTCCCAGAGTCCTTCCCAGGTGATGGGACTGCCTTTCTTCCAGTCGGAGCGCAGCTCGGTGCCGAACATGTAGACCCGCGCCGCCTCGGGCGAGACGAGCGCGGTCCAGACCTCGGAGCGGGGTGCGTCGATGTTGATAGTGGCCCTGGCCAGCAGATCCTGCGTCATGGCCCCTCTCAGGTGATGGACTCCCTACATAAGGATGGTCGCATCTGCTGAGGCAATCGCATGACTATCTGGCGATCCAGTGATCCGGCGATCTCGCGATCGGACGCCAGATCGCCAGATCGCTGGATTGCTAGATAGGCTTTTCGTAGCACAGACTTATCGGATCGTCGCGATATGGGCCAAACGGCGGAATCCGGCGAAATCCCGCCCGCTCGTACATCGCGATGGCTTCCATCTGGTGGATTCCGGTTTCGAGCCGCAGCAGGGGAATCCCGTTGCTTCGGGCGTAGGCAGCCAGATGGTCGAGAAGGAGGTTTCCGAACCCGCGACCTCGAAACGCCGGCCTCACGTACATCCGCTTGAGCTCACCATACTCGGTGCCGAAGAGCTGAATCCCACCGCACCCCGCGGGAGCGTCTCCGTCGCGAAGGAGAAAGAACGCCACGTCCTGCGCGATGAGCTTCTCCACGCTGTAGCCATGGCGGCTCTCGGCCGCGTAGTGGCCGGCCAGGTGGGATTCGAGCTCGAGGATGAGCGCGGTCGCATCCCCGGAAGCCGGATCTTCCCTCGTGATGCGGACGGTCACGTCCTCACCGCGTAGAGGAACCGCGCGTAGCCGATTTCCGCCGCGTTCTTCATCAGCTCCACGTTCAGCCACCCGACGATGTCGCTGAAGGGCCGCTCCTGCATGGGCCAGCGGGAGTTGGCCGTGGAGCGGAGGTCGTCATCGGTCAGTCGCTCGATCGCGGTGACCCATTCATTCCGGAGCGCGGTGCACCGGGCCCGCACCGCGTCGGCGCTGCCGGGCCAGGCCACCTCCTCGCGAATCAACGTCCCGTCGCCGAAGGAATGATTGAGCGTCATCGACCACCAGAAGTTGATGTGCCAGGTCACCCAACCGATGCTCGGCGGGCCGATGTCGTACCCCTCGCGTTCGGGCCAGTCGGCGTGCCAGGTGCCGTCGGTATCGGGGTGGACGTGGAGACCGACCGGTGCGGGGCGCCAGAGGCATTCCTCGGTGGTCAGCCCGTCGAGGTGGTAGCTCGTCAGGGCCCAGGCGATGTCGAACTGGTTTCGCATGCGGGCATTCTAACGATGGGTGATGGGCCGGGCGACCGGCTGCGGCCGACGGGCCATGGAAGCCTCTGACGTCGCGGCGCAGTGAAGGCGCACACTCGTGATGCTCACCCGGATTCCCTTATTGACGGCGGTAAAACAATAACTCAAATAGGTATTGTAGAAATTATTTCGCGGATTGGGGCTTGCTCATGCGAATCTTCCATTCGGCCGGCGTCCTGCTGGCTATCACATACATCGGCGCGTGCGTCGATCGAGACGAACCCACCCAGCCCGTCGAGGCCAGCAAGGGCTCGGGGGCGGCACCCCTCAGTCCCGCGATGATCGCGGCGGGCAAGACCATCTTCCGGTTCGAGACCTTCGGCGATGAGACGTTCTGGACCGATACGCTGCGCATGCACGAGGTGATCCGGAGCGCCGTGGACCCGATCACGGCCCTTTCGGTAGGGCTCAAGGTGGATGCCGAGGCGCTCCCGCCGGAGGTCGTGGCCGGGATTCTCGACGGCTCGATTCACCTCGACGACCCCGCAACGACCGTGACCCTGCTCAAGCTGAACGCGGTGGTCGGCCTGAAAGGGGAAGTCAACGACGAGGGCGTGCTGACCAGGGTCGGGGTCACCTGCGCCCTCTGCCACTCGACAGTCGACAACTCCTTCCAGGCGGGCATCGGGCGCCGCCTCGACGGCTGGCCCAATCGCGACCTCGACGTGGGGAAGATCGTCACGCTCTCTCCCTCGCCCGTGCTGACCCCCGAGGCCAGGGCAGTCTACCTGAGCTGGGGGCCGGGCATGTACGACCCGCGCTTCAACATCGACGGCCTGAATCTCCCGGTCGTGATCCCGCCCGCGTTCGGCCTCCGGCATGTGAGCAAGGAGATCTACACCGGGGACGGACCGGTCTCGTACTGGAATGCCTATGTGGCGATCACCCAGATGCACGGCCACGGGCACTTCGTGGATTCCCGTATTGGCGTCGACAAGAACAACCCGCCTGACCTGGTGACATCCAAGCTCGAGCCGCTCCGCGTCTATCAGTTCAGCCTGGAGACTCCGGCGCCGGGCAGCTTTGACCTCGCGGCGGCCGAGCGGGGCCGGAAGGTGTTCAAGGGTGACGGCGGCTGCGACAAGTGTCACATGAGCAATGTCTACACCGACGTGAACGCCGGCCGGCTGCACCCGGCGTCGGAAGTGGGACAGGATCCGGCGTATGCGATGCGAAGCGCGACGAAGGAATATCGGACGACACCACTGCGGGGGCTGTGGAATCCACCGCAGCTCAAGGGTCCGTACTTCCATGATGGCAACGCGGCGACGCTGGAGGCCGTGGTTGAGCACTATGTCACGCGGTTCAGCCTCACCTTGACGGCGCAGCAAAAGGCGGATCTGGTGGAGTATCTGAAGTCGCTGTGAGACGGGCCGGGCATGGCCCGGCCCTACATCTGTTCGTCAGCGTTTGGGAAGAAACTCGGCGGGTCGGTGCATCACCCCTGACTGGATGACCCAGTCGATCTTTCTCGTATTCCGGATGTCTTCCAACGGGTTCGCTGACAGCACCACCAGGTCGGCAATCTTTCCTCGCGTCACCGTACCAAGCTCCGTCGGCCGGTTGATCGCCCACGACGCATTGCGGGTCGCCATGCGGAGGACATCGGCCGGCGGGATCCCCGCGTTCACCAGCAGCTCCAACTCGCGATGGAAGAACCAGGCGACCGGCGCGTCGGTTCCCACGACCAGGCGGACACCCGCGTCGTGCAAGCGCTTCGTAAAGGCGAGTATTCGCGGCCATGACGCCTTGGCCATCTGGTAGTCCTCCGGCTTCCATCCCATCGAAAGCAGCGTACCACCGCTGGTGCCCTTGGTCAGGCTCGGCGGCATCAGCCACGCGATGTCAAGCGGAAACCGGGTGGAATCGTCGGCCCACGCGATCGCCTCGAACGCGAGCAGGGTCGGGTCGACGGTGACACGGTGCTTCACCAGCGCCTCGATCATCTCGCGGATCTCGGGGCCGTCGAGATCCACGAGGTCGAACCACCGGTACATGAACTGGGTGCCCTTGATCTTGAGGAACTCTTCCCGGGTGGGGGCCGGAAGGAGCGCGGCGTTCCCCGGCGTGATGTGCTCGATCGCGTCGATCCCGGCATTGGCGGCATCGGTCCAGCTCGTCTGCCACAGGTGGCCGGTCGCCTGGATGCCCCAGCGATGCGCCTCGTCGATCCCTGCCCGGACCAGGTCCGGCGTGAGGCGCGCGTAGAGCTTGACGAGATCGACGCCGGCGCGCGCCTGTTTCGCCACTTCGGCCCGCACTTCGGCTTCGTTGCTGACCTTCACGACCATGTCACCCGCCGCCACCGTCTCGAGGATCGCGCCGGTGGTGACGAGGGAAGGGGTGGCCTCGACCAGGGTGGCGAGGGTGGCAAGAATCAAGCTGGCGTTCATGTCGAAATGCCTGTCTGTGGTCACCAGACAGGTAGTCTCAGGAGTCCAGTTTTTCTTTCAACTCTT
>DATEOL010000156.1:0-4176 GCA_035274025.1 Gemmatimonadales bacterium
GTAGAGGGGGGAGTCTTTCTTGAGCGTGACTTCCTGGGTCCCGATCCGGAGCTTCACGTCGGTGGGAAGGAGTTGGGGCACCGCGTTCTGGATGTCCTCGTTGCTCATGGTGTGGAGGTGCCAGTCGGGGCGGCTCCCCACCGGATAGCTCCGCCACATCGCCGGCGCCGACTCGGGCTCGAACGGCCGGGTCGGGTTTTCCCGCATCTGCCGCATGTACCAGTCGGTCTCCGCCAGGGCAAGGCAGATGACGGTCACGTCCTTGCGGACCCCCGCCACCTCCTGGGCCCACCAGAGAGGGAAGGTGTCGTTGTCCCCGAATGTGAATAACACCCCGTATGGGGGCACCGTGTTCAGAAGATCGTACGCGAAGTCACCGGGCAAAGTCGCGTCCGCACCATGCTTTCGGGACGCTGCCTTGAAGTTGAGCGCGAAGGGCAGGGCCGCCAGGACAAACACCGCGGGGGCCATCATGGCCCGCCCCGGGACCCGTTCCATCAGCTTCCTCGCAAGGTGAGCGAGGCCAATCCCGGCCCACACGCCCCAGACGATGAAGCTCGCGATGAAGAAGTAGTCGCGCTCCCGGACCTCGTGATCGTCCCCGCGCGGGTAGTAGTCATACCCGAGGGAGAACCCGGGCTTGAAGTTCATGTAGGCAACCAGCCCGAGCCCGGTCGTCAGGAACAGGGCCATCAGGAGCCACCACGACCCCCGGTCGGCGCGCCTCTGGGCCAGGATTCCCCGGGTGCCCAGCCAGAGGAACAGCAGGGTCATCGCGGTCCGGACCGGGAAGGCTCCGAACGACGAGGTGATGCTCTTGGCCCATTGCCAGTCGAAATACTGGATGTAGTTGAGGAGCTGGAGGCCGATGAGGCGCAGGGTCCGGCCGGTGTTGTCGGGTCCGTGAAGCTGCGTGGGGTCGTCGAATGGCGTCCGGATTCCGTACTGCTCCCGCCGAATGACGGCAAGCAGCGACTTCCAGGTCGACGGATCGGCCTCATTGATCGCGGGGTTCTGTCCGGCCCTTATATAAAGGAAGAGGTAGGTCGTAATCCCGACCGCCGCGAGGACGAAGGCAAGCACGGCGAACTGCCCCGCCCCGCGCCGGATGGCAAGGACCAGCGCGGCACCGAAGGCGATCGCCCCGAGAAACACCAGCGTGATGTTGCCGAGTCCGGAGCCGATCAGGAGCATCCAGAGCCCGGCCACGACGCCGACCTCGCCCCATTCCCGAAGCCGCTCGACCGCGTCGGCAATCGGCTCGCGCCACGCCGTGAAAAAGAGGAAGGTCACCAGCGCCGGTCCGACGAGCAGCGCGAGCAGGTGATTGCCGATGGAGATCCCGCCCAGGTAGATCGCGAGCAGCAGCATGCGCGATCCGTGCACCGTTCCGCGATTGGCCCTCCACCGCAGCGCCAGCCAGCACACCGCCGCAATCGTGAAGACCGCGATGGCATAGACCTCGGTCTCGTTCGAGTTCTGCCACATCGTGAAGCAGAAGGCGGAGAGCACCGCGGCCGATGTCGCTCCGCCCGCCGCGAGGACCTGCCGCAGGCGTTCGTCGAGGTCAGCGGCCATCGAGCGCACGGTCTCGTGCGCGACAAGGAACCAGCACGCGGCGCCGGTCGCACCGCAGATCGCCGACAGGAGATTGGTCCGCCAGGCCCACTCTCCGATGGGGACGATGGTGGCCCAGACGTGCGCCATCATCACGAAGAGCGGGGTCCCGGGCGGATGCGGAATGCCCAGAATCCTCGAGGCCGCGATGAATTCCCCCGCGTCCCAGAACGTCACCGACGGGGCCAGGGTGACGAGGTAGCCCACCAGGACGACCAGGCCGACGACCAGCGCCGCGAGATATGGGGGACGTGCCTCTCGGCCGTCGCTCATACGGTCTCCACGAGTTCGAGTGCTCTCTGGATCACGTCCGGGACCGCGGTCACGAAGATCTGCGCGCCGGCGAGTCTCGCCAGCGCCGCGCGAACCGGATCATCGGTGGTGCAGATGATCGGGCGACCGAACCGCCGGAACCGGTCGAGCGGCGGCGACCATCCTGGATCGATCGCAATGGTCTCCGAATCGATGCCATCGATCAAGGCTTGATTGAGGCCCCGCTCGATATCAGCCATCGCTGTGACTTCTGACGCTCCGCGAATAACCAAGCCCCCAGCTATCTGGCGGTCTCGCGATCTGGCGATCTCGCGATCGTCAACGACAACTGGCTTTGACAAGTCATGCACCATGTCGCCGTCGCGCCAGAGAGGTGCCGGGTCGCTGGGCAGTGCGGTTCCGATCGCGACGACGATCTCGTGCAGCTCCGGCGGCAGCGACCACGACCGTGCAAGCGATGACAATCGCGAGCGGGTTCCATTCAATACGGCCCAGTCCGGTCCGGTGATGAGGTCGACACCAAAACGGGACGCGGCCCGGAGCAGGCTTTCGACCTGTTCCGGGATAAGTCCCTCGAGCCTATGGGTCCAGGATTCCAGTCCGGCCGCGGCCGCATCGGCGGTCTCGCCCTCCCATCCGTGAGACAGGAGGGCGTCCCGCACGGCCCGGACGATCACGCCGTGGCGGGCTTGGGCGGCGTCCCGAGCAGCGGGCCGGGGGCCGGCTGCGGAGAGTGCTTGGTGTTGATGGCAGGCGCCGAGGGCGGCTCGGTCGGCGGCGGCAACGGCGGGAGCTTCTCGCCCCGCAAGAGGATCTCGAGGTCTTCCCGGTCGATCGTCTCGCGCTCGAGCAGCGCCAGGGTAATCACCTCGAGCAGGTCGCGATTGCCGTTGATGATGACGGTCGCGCGCTGGTATGCCTCATCGAGGAGGCGCTTGACCTCGCCATCCACCATCTGCGCCGTGGCCTCGGAAACCTCGCGCCGCTGCGAGATCTCGCGGCCGAGGAAGATCTCCTGCTCGCGGTCGCCCACGGCCATCATGCCCACCCGCTCGCTCATGCCGAACTGGGTCACCATGCGGCGGGCGAGCGCAGTCGCGCGCTCGATGTCGTTCCCTGCCCCGGTGGTGATCTTCTCGGGACCAAAGACGATCTCTTCGGCGACGCGACCGCCGAACGCCATCGCCAGTGAGCCCTCGAGCCACTGCTTGGTGTAGTTGTGGCGATCGGTCTCGGGCAGCCACGCGGTGAGGCCGAGCGCCCGGCCGCGCGGGATGATGGTGACCTTGTGGATCGGATCGCTGCCCGGCGTCTTCAAGCCTACGATCGTGTGGCCGGCCTCGTGATACGCCGTCAGCCTCCGCTCTTCGTCCGTGAGCTGGAGACTGCGGCGCTCGACGCCGAGCATCACCTTGTCCTTGGCCTCCTCGAAGTCGATCATCTCGACGAGGACCTTGTTCTTCCGCGCCGCCAGCACCGCGGCTTCGTTCACGAGATTGGCCAGATCCGCGCCCGCGAGCCCGGGCGTGCCCTTGGCGAGCGTCTCGAGCCGCACATCGGGCGCGAGCGGAATCTTCCGGGTGTGCACTCGGAGGATGCCTTC
This sequence comes from Gemmatimonadales bacterium, assembly GCA_035274025.1. Taxonomy (GTDB): domain Bacteria; phylum Gemmatimonadota; class Gemmatimonadetes; order Gemmatimonadales; family GWC2-71-9; genus SZUA-320. The sequence continues at coordinate 3,494 of DATEOL010000156.1, forward strand.
GCGGCCCTTCACATCGGGCGAGTCGACCACGATCTGGCGGTCGAAGCGGCCGGGACGCAGCAGGGCCGGATCGAGCACGTCGGGACGGTTGGTAGCCGCGAGCAGGATCACGCCCTCATTCGACTCGAACCCATCCATCTCGACGAGGAGCTGATTGAGCGTCTGCTCCCGCTCGTCGTGACCACCGCCCAGGCCGGCGCCGCGATGGCGGCCGACCGCGTCGATTTCGTCAATGAAGATGATGCAGGGCGCGTGCGCCTTCCCCTGGTCGAAGAGATCGCGCACCCGCGAGGCGCCGACGCCGACGAACATCTCGACGAAGTCGGAGCCCGACATGCTGAAGAACGGACGGCCCGCCTCGCCGGCCACCGCCTTCGCCAGCAGCGTCTTGCCGGTGCCCGGCGGACCGACCAGCAACGCGCCCTTCGGTAGCCGTCCACCCAGGCGGGTGAACTTCTGCGGATCCTTCAGGAACTCGATGATCTCCTGCAGCTCGACCTTGGCCTCGTCACAGCCGGCCACATCGGCGAAGGTGATCTTCGGCGTATCGCCGGTGAGCAGCTTCGCCTTCGACTTGCCGAAGCTGAAGGCACGATTTCCTCCGGCCTGGAGCTGTCGCAGGAGGAAGAACCAGAGGCCGAGGATGACGAGCCATGGAAGCGCGGCAAGCAGGAACGTCACCA
>DATEOL010000157.1:0-6635 GCA_035274025.1 Gemmatimonadales bacterium
CTCCCGGGAGCGAAGCAGCATCTCCTGCCCCCGCGAAACGACATCGTCAGTCGCCCCACCGGACTCCGAGACACTCTCGGCGACATCGAGCAGGCTCTCGACCAGGCGGAACACTTCGGGATCGTGTCGCGCGACGAAATGCACGACCATGTCACCTTCGTCGCGGGCATAGCGCCACGACTCATTCGGCTCGACGCCGAGGGTGCTCAGCTGCACCCGATCGTCAGGCTCGCCGTGCCTGACGTAGACGAGCCCACGATCGTCGACCGGGAGAGCGGCCGAGGCGATCTGTCCATCGGTGCGGCCGGGCAGGAAGAGCGGGAAGGTGCGTCGCGCGTAGTAGAGCCTGCGATAGTGCTCGCGCAGTCGCTCATTCGGCTTCCGCAGGTCGGCCGCGTCACGCCGACTCCAGAAGCGTCGCAGCATCTCGACCCTCGCGGGACCCGAGCTCTTGTCGAAAGACTGCAGCTCGCGATCGGTCGCGATCGCGGTGAGGTCGTCACGATACGCGCGGACAGTGGCGCTGTCGTCGAACGCGGCGCCTTCATAGTAAAGCGGGGCACCATTGTCCCGGCCGAGCAGGAACCGGGTGCGCGCCACTTCGAGCAGCGCAGTACCGCGCACCCGGCCGGCCTGGACCAGCCATCCTTCGAAGGCACGAAGAGCCGCGGAGGGCTCCCCGAATTCCCGCTCGAGGCGTCCCAGTCCGGCGAGCACCGCGGGCGCGGTCGGGCGCGGCTTGCTGGCGAGACGCATCGATTCGAGCATGACACCCACCCTGGCAACCTGCCGTTCCCGCCGGGCCTGGAAGGCATCGTCGACCAGCAGGTCGGCAAACCGGGGGTCGGCCAACACGGCCCGGGAGAGTGCGCTGGTGGCGCGCCCGTACGGAGTGCCGGCCACGGCTGTGCGCTGCGGCCCCTGCGCCGAGCGAGCGGTGCCGTATTCCGCGAGGCCCAGTCCGTACCAGGCATAGGGCCAGGACGGCGCCAGCCGGGCGGCGGTCTGGAACTCAGCCGCGGCGTCCTCGAAATACCGGATGGCGCCAAGGTCGGCCTGCCGGAGAGAAAGCAGCCCGAGCCGAACGTGCTCGAAGGGGCTGGCCCGATTTCGCCGCATGGACGCCACGATCCGGGCTTCCAGCCCCGCCAGACTGGCACTGTCCGTAGACCGGTCAACGGAATCCCGGAAAGCTTCCAGGACCGTCCGTTGCGCCGGGGTCTGGGCCCCAGAAATGGCAGGGTATAGCATGGCCGGCAAAGCCAGGAACAGCGTAGCTCGGAACATCAATTGGGAGACGACCAAGGCCGCATTCACCTCACATTCCTGGTGTCCAGGAATCTCCGTATTCCTGCCCGTACGGCCTCGGCATAAGCGAACCGCCCCGCTTCCGTTCGGAGGGCCGCCTCCTGCTCAGGAATCAGCATGAACATTCCCTCGACAAGCACCGAAGGCATCCAGGTCCCCCGTACCAGGGCGAGGTCCCCCCGGGCGATCCCCAGATCCCTGAGTGGAAGCCTCCTGCCGAGCTCCGTCTGGATCGCCCGGGCAAGCGGGATAGCCCGGGGGTGGAAATAAAAGACGCTGCTCCCATTGTTGGTGAAGGGGTTCACGCCATCGGGCAGCGCGTTGTTGTGGATGGATATGAGGAGATGGGCGTCGACGCTGTCGGCGAAGCGGACCCGGGGCCAGAGGTCCACCGGCTTTGCGTCCCGCCGGGTCAGCAGGACCTGGGCGCCCTCGTCGGTGAGCAGACGCTCGAGCACCAGCGCCACCCCCAGATTTGCCTCGGCTTCGGTGAGCCCGCTGGGCCCCCGGGCACCCACCGGCGGATGTCCCGGATCGACGACGATCCTGAGACCCTGAAGGGGACGCTCCCCGCTGAGGTCGGGCTGGGGACGAAGCTCGAGAACCAGGTCGTTTCCTTCCCAGCGCGTGCGGTAACCCCAGAGCCGGGTCGTGAGGCTGGCGTTCACTTCGACGATATCCGATTCTTTCTGGCTCCATCGGATGTCGCGAAGGAGACCCCGCGTCTCTCCGTAGCGGATCCAGTTGACGTCACCCACGGATGAATAGAGGAGAAGGGAGACGCCGTCGTCGTGCTCCTCGACCTGGAAGGGAACGCGCCATCCCACCGGAATCCGGATCGCGACCCGGTCCATTGCGGAGGTCGCAGTGATGCTTCCGACGGTCGCGGGTCCCAGCGCGGCGTTCGCCAGGGGCTTCACGTCTTCGAGAGCGACCCATGCCCGGGTGCGGCCCGCGAGGTCGAGGCGGATGTCGCCCCCCACGCGCGCGGAGGCAGCGGCGCGGGTGCCGTTGGGAAAGAACCAGTGATAGGTCCCACCGGAGAGGGCACGTCCATACGTGATGCGATCGGTATTTCCCTTGCGGACGCGATCGTCATCGGTTTCCACCCACGAATACGGCTCGCTCAGTGTCATGACCTGCATGGGCCAGCGCACGCGGAGGGTGTCGCCGTTTCGGGCGACCTCGAGCATCGCGTCGCCGGACGCATCACCACCGGTTCCGTTGGTTATGGGACCGAGCGGTCCACCGATCGAAGCAGCAATCATCGCACCGGTGTAGAAATCGCGTCGCTCCGTCGTGCGGACATTGGCGGTGTCGCGATCGAACGCGCGGATCGCGTCGCTCACGCCGCTCTGGCCCGGCGTGCTGCCGAGCACGAAGGCCCGACCATCGGGGAGCCGGAGTCGCAGGGTCGCGTTCTCACTGGCGCGAACCGAAATCGGAAGCGGCTCGGTGGCTGGCCACCAGACCTTGCCCGCGGGCGAGAACGAGGTCGTGTCGACCCAGAGTCCGCGCGATGGCGGGCGGAAGCGGGAGGCGCGCCGCATGGGAAGCGACGTGCGCACCGAATCGCGGCCGCGCTTCGCGACGATGACGAGCTGGGACTCGGACTCGGGCGGAAGTCGTACCCAGGCGAGCCAGGAGCCGTTGGGCCAGACGCGAACCGGAGTGCCGTTGACGGTGAGGGAGGCACGGCCGGTGCCGACGCTCCCAAATGCAAACGTGGAGTCTCCCGCGTCGATCGTGCCGCCAGGGGAGGGATACACGACCTTGATATCGAGGGGTCCGTCGACCGCGGGTACTTCCGGGAGGGTCGCCGGGATCACCACTTCGCGGCGTTCGGTCACCGGCTCGGGGATCATCGGAGGGGTTACCGGAGCCGCCCGGGTGCAGGCAAGAATCCCGAGGAGTGGCGGCAGGAGCCGGCGGAGCATCCCGAAAAAGGTAACATACGGTGCAGGTTCGCGTTGACGCTCGTGTGCCGCCTCCCGTACAATTCCAAGCAATGACGGCCCCTTCGCCCGACCAGCTCGCCCCGGGCACCCTCCTCGCCGATCGCTACGAGATCATCCGCCGCCTCGGCGCGGGGGGCATGGGTGCCGTCTACCTCGCGCGACATCGACTCATGGACCGGCTCTGCGCGGTCAAGGTGCTGGCACCCGGGCAACACCGGGACCAGGAAGCCCTCCATCGCTTCACCCGGGAGGCGCAGAACGCGAGCCGGATCGTCCATCCCAGCGTCTGCACCATCTACGACTTCGGCACGACCGACGACGGCATCGCGTACCTCGCGATGGAATACCTCGAGGGCAGGACCCTCGGCGCCATCCTCACCGAACAGAAGCGTCTGCCGCTCGACCGCGCGATCCGACTCACCCGGGCGATCGCCGCGGGGCTGGACGCCGCGCACGAGCTTGGCATCGTGCACCGCGATCTCAAGCCCGACAACGTGATGGTCGTGGCGACCAAGGCCGGCGAGGCAGTGAAGCTGGTCGACTTCGGCATCGCGAAGGCGCTCCAGAAGGAACCACAGGGCGGAGTCACCGCTCCCGGAGTGGTGATCGGCACCCCGGACTACATGGCTCCGGAGCAGTTCGCCGGTGACCCGCTCGATCCGCGGGCGGACATCTATGCCCTCGGCGTGATGTTCTACCGGATGGCGACCGGGTCGCTCCCCCATCTCGGCGAGAGCGCACGCGACACGCTGACGAAGCGACTGACCGAGCCACCGCGACCGCTCGCGGAGGCCGCGCCGGAGTCGGCGTTTCCTGAGGGACTGCAGCCAGTGATCACGCGGGTGCTGGCCAGGAGACCGGCGGAGCGGTATCCGAGCGCGGGCGCGTTTGGCACGGCGCTCGTCGAGCTCTTCACCGGACCGCTCGAGATCGCCACGATACCCACGGTCCGACTGGATACCGCCACCGCGCCGGTTCCGCAGCCGACGGCCAGGCGGCGCGGGGTGGCGGTCGCAGTCGGCGGCGCGGCGCTGGGAGCGGCCGCCATCGCGGCCATGGTGATCCTCAGGCCGTCGCAGGGCAACAGCGCGAGGCCGGTCGACAGCACCCCGGCGATCCAGCCGCAACCACAGCCGGCGGCCACGCTGCCGCCACCGGCGACGGTCACGCCCCAACCACCACCCGCTGCCGCCACCCGGGATTCCGCGAAGCCTGCTGACTCGGGGGCCCGGCGGGGCGGACTGAAGGCTGTCAACCCGCCGCCGGAGTCGCTCCGCGTAGCCCCGCCGCCACCAACGGCAGTACCTTCGACACCGGCGCCGACCGAAAAGGACGTGGAGGCCCTCGACGTCGTTAACGATCAGTCGAGGGATGCAGATCGGGCCAAGGCAGTGCAGTTTTACAACCGGGTGGACGCGGATGAAGTCGTTCGGGCAAAAGCAGCATTCGTGGTAGCGGGCGCGTACAACTTCGACAGGAAGTTCGCGGAGGCCGAGCGCTGGATTGATCGGGCCATCGCGATGAATGACCTGACAGAGCCAGGTCCCCAGCGCACGGATCGAGCGTCGCGGTACCGAAACATGAAGATTGCCATTGCGCGGATGATGACCTCCGACACCACGGGACCGTGACCGACACAACCGTCACCGCATCAGTGTTCGCAAAAACCGACCTGGGCCGCACACGGGACCACAACGAGGATGCCTTTCTCGTCGCGGACCTGAGCGCCGGCCGGTCGAGTCACCATTCCACGGTGGTGAACTACAAGGTGGGTCCGCACGGGCTGCTGATCCTGGTCGCGGACGGGATGGGGGGAGCCGCGGCTGGTGAGCTCGCCAGCGCGATGGCCGCCGACCTGATCTTCGGCCACCTGATCGGCACCTGGACCAAGGAATCGGACACCACCCCCGACCGCTTCACGACGCTGCTTCGCCAGGCGGTCGAGCTGGCCAATCTCCAGATCCACAGCTACGCGCGGGAGCATCCCGAGGTCCGGGGCATGGGCACCACCGCGACCGTCGCGGGGGTGCTGGGCGATCACATCTACCTGGCCCAGGTAGGTGACAGCCGCGGATACCTCGTTCGCCAAGGGAAGGCCGTGCAGATCACCAAGGACCAGTCGCTCACCCAGCGACTGGTCGACGCGGGAGAGCTGACGGAAGAGGAGGCCGAGGCGAGCACCCGCCGCAACATCATCCTCCAGGCCCTCGGACCCGATCCAAAGATTCGAGTCGAGCTGACGCACGAGCAGATCTCGCGGGGCGACACGCTGGTGCTCTGTTCCGACGGACTCTCGGGCCAGGTCAAACGGGAAGAAATCGCCGCTCACGTGGCGCGGCTCCCCGACCTCGACCAGCTTGGCGCGGAGCTGATCACGCTCGCCAACACCCGAGGCGGTCCCGACAACATCACGGTGGTGGCCGCGCGCTTCGATGGACCGGGATTGCCGGAGGCCGCCGTGGACCCGTCGTACAGTGTCATCGAAACCGAAGAGATGGTGCGCACGCCGACGGAGACTCCCGCGCCGGCGCCTCCGCCATCGCTCCCGCAGCGCAGGACCGGCTCCCCGGCCGGGATGGCGATGCTCGTGATTGGAACCATCCTTGTCCTCCTCGCCGCATTCCTCGCCTTCGGCGGGTGAGGGTCCCGGCATCCGTCGACCCTCCACGGCCGTCCTGATCGTGTTGAGCGGCGCGCGCGCCGGTACGCGCCGTGAGCTCACCGCCGATTTCGCGACCCTCGGCCGCCATCCGTCGTCCGAGCTTCAATTCGATCCCGAGCAGGACACCGAAGTCTCGGCCCGTCACGCCGCGGTGTTCCGGCAGGGCCCGGGGTATGTGGTGCGCGACCTCGGGAGCGCCACGGGCACGTGGGTGAACGGTGTCCGGGTACGAAGCGACCGCTCGCTCGAAAACGGAGACCGGATCAGGCTCGGCGCCCAAGGGCCGGAGGTCGAATTCGCGGTGGAGCAGGTCCAGGAGCGTCCCCCAGCCCGACTGGTGGAGCTGGATGAGCCGCAGGCCCCCGGTCCAGCGTCATCACTGCGACGCACGCCGGTCATCGAGCAGGAGCAGTCGATGACCGAGCTCAAGCTCAGGGTCGAGGCCGCGCGACAGACCGACAGGCTCAGGCGACGGCTCTTCGGCGCCGCGGTGGTGGTGACGCTCGCCGTTTTCGCGGCGATCGCGTGGCTGGCGTGGTCGGCGCGGCAGTCGCAGCTCGCGCTCGAGCGGGAGCAGAGTCGTCTTTTCGCGAAGGTCGACAGTGTCCACGCGCTGCTCGGCGCCGCGGCCGAGCGCTCGCCCGCCTTGCGCCCGGTCCTCGAGGGGGCCCGGAGCCAGACGGAACAGCTTCGCGCCAGAATCCTCG
>DATEOL010000158.1:0-4010 GCA_035274025.1 Gemmatimonadales bacterium
CAGTCGTCCGATCCGGCAAAGTTGATGACCTTTCCGACCGGGTCTTCCCCGGGCCACACGGCCTTCGCGAGCGTCTCGTTCACCATCGCCACTTCGGCGCTGCCCCGCCGGTCCGAGTCCAGGAACCCGCGGCCGCGGAGAACCTTGAAGCCCAGCGCGTCGAAGTAGCCCGGCGTCACCATGCTGAAGTCGGTCTGGAAGAGCCCGACGTTTCGCTCCTCGGCGCGACCCGGAACCCGGAACGCCGTCTCGTGACGCGAGAAGGTGAGCGGCGCGCTTTGCGCCGTGCCGACACTCACCACGCCGGGCAGCGCGCGCGCGCCTGCCTCGAGCCGCTCCACCAGAGCCGGCGCCTGCGTCGCATCGGGATAGCGGACCTCGAGCTGGAACGAAAGCGCCTGGACATTCTCCGGCGAGAATCCGATGTCGATGCTGCCTGCCTTGCCCAGCGCGCGAATGAAGAGACCTGCCACCACAAGGAGCAGCGTCGTGCCCGCCACCTGCGCCGCGACGAATCCGCCCCGGAGCCTCAGCTTGCCGAGCCTCGCGAGCGAGGCCTGTTCCTTGAGCGCGACGGAGAGGTCGGGACGGGTCGATTGCAGCGCCGGCGCGAGACCGAAGAGGAGCCCCACCGCGAGCGTGAGAAGCAGGGCCAGGATCAGAACCCGCGCGTCGAGCGGGAAGTCGAGCACGACCGGGACCTCGATCGGGGGCCGGTACCGGCTCAGTGCCTTCGTCGCGGCCACGGCGATGAGACCGCCTCCGATGCCGCCCACCGTGAACAGGACGACGCTCTCGGTGAGGAGCAGCCTCACCAGCCGTCCCCGGCTCGCGCCGATCGCGAGGCGCACCGCGATCTCCCGCGCCCGCGACGCCGCGCGGGCAAGCAGGACGTTGGCGACGTTGGCGCTCGCAATGAGGAGGATCAGGGTCGCGAGGACCAGCAGGACGCCCATGAAACCCTTCACCGGTCCCACGGCGAACGCCGGGACGGCGGCCCAGGGAAAGAGCGCAATGGCGCGGTCCCAGTCGTAGCCATTCTCCCGACCGATGGCGTTGAACCGGGTCGAGAGACCGGCGCGCGCCTGCTCCGGGGTGACTCCAGGCGCGAGCCGTCCCACCATCTCGAGCCAGACCGAGCGACGTTCCTCGAGGTTGCTCTCCCCGCGCACCACGCCATTCAGCGTCAGCGGGATGAACAGTGAGACATCGAGCAGTCCGGAATGCCCGCGAAATCCCGGCTCCGCGACACCGACCACGGTGAAGGGATGTCCGTTGAGCTGGATCGCCTTGCCGATGATCGCGGAGTCACCGCCAAAGCGGTTCTGCCATTCCGACCAGGTGAGCACGGCGACCCGCGCGCCGTTCGGGCCGTTGTCTTCATCGGGCGTGAAGAAGCGACCCAGCGCCGGGCGGGTGCGCAGGGTATGGAAGTAGTTCCAGGAGACCGCCCGACCGACCCGGAGCACTGGCTCCTCGCCGAGCAGGAGGCTCGCCGGAAACTCGGCGTAGGCGGCGAGGTCCTCGGTGTACTGCTTCGTGTCGTTGAGGTCCCGCCAGTCGAGCCAGGAGAATGAGTGAAAGCCCGACCCGTCCCTGGCCGTCGCGTGGACCGAGACGAGCTGCCCCGTTTCGCGAACACCCGCCGGGGGCTTGAAGAGGAGCGCGTTCGCGACCGAAAGAACGGTGGTAGTCGCCCCGACCCCGATCGCGATGGTGAGCGCGGTGACGAAGGCGGCGGCGGGCGCCAGCCGGAAGCCACGGAGGGCGAACCGAACATCGCGGACGAGGCTCATTACCTGATCCATTGCTGGGAACTCAGCCTGTACGACAGGGCGGGCTTCGACGTTTCACGTTGCGCCAGAGCAACCGCATGACAGCGTCGCGGAGGGACGGTTCCTAGGTTGGCCCGATGAGACCCCATCTTCTCTTTTCCGCCGCCCTCCTCGGCTGTGCCGCGAAACCGGCCGAGGCCCCCGCTTCCTTGCGCGAAGCGGAGCAGGTCCTCGAGGACTATCGCCAGGCCTGGCTCGCGGATGACTCCGCGCGGGTCATGTCGCATGTGAGCGAGGAGTTCGTGATGATGAACCCGGTCCGGACGGTTTCAGGCAAGGAACACGTCCGGGTCTATTGGTACCCCAGCCGAGACACGACCTATCCGATCCGCAAATACGACGTCAGCAACCAGAAGGTCTATGGGCAGGGCGAATTCATCATCGCCGAAGGGAACTCCTTCCTGGCCTGGGACACCAAGGTGAAAGACTCGGTGGTTGCGAGTGCGACCTCGAAGAGCGAGTACATGACTGTCATGCGAAAGGAGGCAGGGACCTGGAAGCTTTATCGATCGATCTTCGTCATGCGGTAGGCCTCTAGGCGTCAGGCCTTCAGGGCCTTCAGGGCCGTTTGACACAAATCTCACCCCACCACCGTATGTTCCACCTAACCGTTTAGTGGAGCATGCCGGTGGCCTCTCAGCCGCTTTCAGTCCTCCAGGGTACCCTCGACCTCCTTGTCCTTCGCGCCCTCACCTGGGGCACGATGCACGGCTACGCCATCATGCGATGGATCCGGCAGTCGGCCGACGGTGAGCTCGAGGTCGAGGATGCCGCCCTCTATCCCTCGCTGCACCGGCTCGAGGTCCGCGGACTGATCGACGCGGAATGGGGCCTCTCGGAAAACAACCGGAAGGCGCGGTATTACAAGATCACGACCGCGGGCCGCCGCGCCCTCCGCGCCGAGCTGGAGAGCTGGCGCCGGTACGTGAAAGTCGTCGCGCGCGTCATGGAGAACGAAGCATGAGCCCCGAACCGATCTGGCGCCGCTACGACCGACTCATACGTCCCGACCACCGCGCGGACGTCGCGGACGAGATGCAGTTCCACATCGAGGAGCGCGCCCGGGAGCTGGTGGAGGCCGGGCTCACCCCGGAGACAGCGCTCGCGAAGGCAGGGGAGGAATTCGGGAACGCCGGGCGCGCCCGGGAGGAATGCGAAGCGATCCGTGCCGCCGAGCGCGACCGGGTGCGCCGTGCCGATCGGCTCGGCGACCTGGGCCAGGACATCCGCTACGCCCTGCGATCCGCCCTGCGCCGTCCCGGTCACGCCCTGCTGGTGACCCTGACGCTGGCACTCGGACTGGGCGCCACGACCGCGATCCTCAGCGTCGTCAACGGTGTCCTCCTGAGGCCCCTGCCCTACGTCGACCCGTCGCGACTGGTCCTGATCCATGAATCATCGCCGCGCGGGGACGATCACAATCCCGTCTCGGTTGGCAACTTCTTCGACTGGAAGGAACGCGCCCGGTCATTCTCCGCGATGGGCGCGTACTACCAGCCCTACGCGGTGAGCCTGACCGGGAGCGGGGACCCCTGGAGGCTCACCGTCCTCGATGGCACTCCATCGGTCTTTTCCGTGCTCGGCGTCGAGCCACAGATTGGAAGGCTGTTTGGCCCCACGGACGGGCCCGATGAACGCCTCCTGCTGATCAGCGACGCGCTCTGGCGCAACCAGTTCGGCGGTGACAGCGCGATTCTTACTCGCACGCTCACCCTCGATGGACGTCCCTGGACGATACTCGGCGTGATGCCGCCGGGCTTCAACTATCCCGATGCCGGAGTCGGTGCGTGGCGCATGGTGAGCGAGTCCAGCCTCCACCGCGACGAGCGCCGGAGCCACAATTTCGGCGTCGTGGCGAGACTCAAGGACGGCATCGACCTGGCGGCAGCGCGGGCGGAGATGGGCGGCATCGCGACCCAGCTCGCGGTCGAATACCCCCAGTTCATGAAGGACTGGAAGGTGAATGTCGTGGGACTGCACGACGACATCGTGACGCCGGTACGGCCGCTCATCATGGTGCTGCTCGCCGGATCCGGACTCCTGCTGCTGGTCGCGTGCGGCAATGCGGGAAATCTCCTGCTCACCCGCGCATTGGCGCGGTCCCGCGAGATGGCGGTGCGTGGCGCCCTCGGCGCCGGCGCGGCGCGCATCGTGAGACAGCTCCTGGTCGAAAGC
>DATEOL010000159.1:0-5678 GCA_035274025.1 Gemmatimonadales bacterium
CCTGACCTTCGGCGGACTGGGGACTTCTTTTGTGCCGGCGGAAGGGGTCTGGTGTGGCGAGTTGATCTCCGCCGCACCGGACCTGGGGTTGAAGTGTGACCCCGCGACCGTCTTTGGACGGCTTCCCGGACGTTACGATCAGTCGCGCCTGAGCGGCACCGGCGGCTTCACCGACATCATGTCGATTCCGCCGTCGGTGGCTCGCCGGGCCTACCAGGCGGCCGAAGGTGGCGCGAACTCGGCGTTCTTCTACGTGCGCCGGTTCGAGGGTCAGGCCGGTCAACCGGACGTGTTCGTTGCGGTCACCTGTCGCATGGCCGGCGGCGGAGCCAGGGTGCCGCTCTCGCTGACCGATGTGCGGCTCGGGTTTGCGGTCGAGACGCCGGTGTTGTTCCTGGCACCCGGCACGACACTGCCCGACGTCACTGCCGATATCACGTACACCGGAACGGGTCGCCTCAAGGGCAGATGGGAAGTCGTGCGTCCGGGTGAGGAACTGCCGGAACCGAGGGACCTCCTGCCCGAAGCCGCGCTTCCACTGGAGGAGAGAGGTACTCAGCGCCGGTACACCGAAGTGCAGCGGTTCAACGTATTTCTGCCGCCCGGTGGGACGCGGACCCTGGAGGGGCCCGATCCCCAGAGGATTCCGACCGGTGCCGATGGGACCTACCTGCTGCTGCTTCGGATCGAGGCCTCCGATGACAAGGAGGGTGATTCCAATCTGAATACGGCCGGGTCCGGCGAAGGGGTCGTGCACAGTGGCGCCGTGGCGGGCTTTCCGCTCCCGACCCTCCGATACCAGGTCGGAAGCGGTGGAAGCGAGCTTTCCCCACCGCGTGCCGGCGCGACGATGGAGCTCACGTCACCGGCTGAAGGTGCCCGACTCTCCGCCGGGGAGAGCCTCGAGTTCACCTGGACGACGCTGCCGAACGCCGCGCTCTTTCGGCTGGAAATCGAGACGCTTGATCGGAAGCGCGTCTTCTCGGCGCTGGTGTTGCCCGGAACCACCGGGTACCAGGCGCCCCCATGGATCGCTGAGCTCGCCAATGGCGCCGCGTTGCGGTGGCGAGTCGTCGCCCTGAATCAGGCCGGGGGAGTCGTGGGCCGCTCGACCGCACGCAGGCTGGAACCGTAGGGAGCGCCGCCCGGAAGCACAATGCGACCCTTCGCCACCGCAACAAACGGCTATCCCAAATATCCCAGTCCGCTCAAGCGCTCCCTGATGATCTGTTCCTGATCCAGCGTGAGCTCGCCGCGAACCGCGGCGCGCACCAGTGACCGGCCCTGCATGGAGGACGGAACGTCGGTCCCGCTGAGCTCGAGCAGCGTCGGGGCCAGGTCGAGCAGTCGCGCGCCCTCGATCTCGCCTTGCAACGGAAGGTTCTTCGACGCGAGAATGAACGCGCCGAACTGGGCGTGATTGCAGTCGTCCGGCCCGGTGTCATTCTCGAGGATGGTGAGACTCTCTGGACCGTACCCCACCCCGCCGATAGAACGGTAGGCCAGGCCGCCGAAGTGGACGATCAGGTCGGGCGCGACATTCCGCACCGACTTGTAGATCTCCTCTGGGTTGAAGACGAGGGTGCCGGGAACGACGCTTTCGAGCCTTGTCTTGAGATCATTGCGGAATGCGGTGTACTCGGTGACACGCCCTTCCGCCTCGCGGCCGCGCACGTTGATGAAGATCCGCGCATAGTACCCGCCCTCGCTCCACGCACTGGTCTCCGCCCAATTCACCTTGAGCTTCTCGAAAGGCGTCACCGTCCGGGGGTATTCGTGCAGCACCAGCAGCTTTTCCTTCACCAGCCATTCGTTGATGCAGAACCCGCCGTCGAGTCGCCGCGCGCCGTGGTCCGACATCACCAGGACGATCGTTTCGTCGTCCACCAGCTCCAGCACCTGCCCGATTTCGTGGTCCAGGTGCAGGTAGTAGTCGCGGATCACATCCTTATAAGGAGAATCCGGCTCGTGCAGCACGTGATCCGGATCGTGGTATTTCCAGAACCCGTGATGCACCCGGTCGAGCCCGATGTCCACGCACTGCAGGTAATCCCAGTCCTGCTTCGCGACGTAATGCTTCACCACTGTCCAGAACTTCCGGCTCATCCCGAAGATCGCGTCGCGGAGCCACGCCTTGTCGCTGGTCCGGAAGCCCTTGACGTCGGTCTCGTACTCGCCGACGAGGCGGTTGATCTCGTCCGCTGCCTCGACGGGTTGGGTCCATGGGGCGGTTGAGGCGGTTGTGGCCGGTGTCAGGAAACACCCAACCGAAATGCCGTTCACTTTGCGCGGTGGGAAGTTGGGCGGCACGCCGAGGATCACCGACCGCTTGCCTTCCCGCGCGAGCTGGTCCCAGATCGCGAGCTCCTGGATCGACTTCGACGTCGCGAAGCCGAGCCCCGCGTAGCTGTGATCGGTGCGATTGCGGAATCCGTAGACGCCGAGCGAGCCGGGGTCCTGGCTCGTCGCATAGCACATCCAGGCCGGGACCGTGATCGGGGGGATGACGCTCTCGAGCCGGCCCCAGGCGCCGAGGGACATGAGGCGGCGGATGTTGACGAGGCGTTCATCGCCGAAAAGGATCTCCGGCGCCGCGCAGTCGAGGCCGAGGACGAGGATTTTCATGTCTGATAGGGTCCGAGCACGACACTCAAGTCCTTCCGGATCCACGCGGCGGCTGTCCCTTCCTCGTAGAAGGCCCAGCTCATCAGGGATCCGCTGATCTGGGCCGAGACCACCCTCGCCAGGGCCGTGTAGTTGACCCGCCGCCCGCCGATCGCCTGCAGCTCGCCCGCCTTGAACGCCTCCTCGACCAGCTTCCGGACTTCCTGCTCGGTCGACCTGGTCTGGGCCTGGACATTCTTCCTGAAATCCGGATCGGTCAGGTCCACCAGCAGCCACGACAGGTTTCGGGCCAGCGCGGCCGGTGTGGGTCCCATGCCGGCCATGCACTCGGCATAAGCATACAGCGTCGCAAGCGGTGAGCGATGCGACTGCCGGAGCCCGGCAAAGAGGCCCGCGGTCCCCCCGGCCAGCTGGGTCGAGAGCAGGAGCAGCAGCTCCCGCTTGGACCCGAACCGCTGCACCAGCGCGCTGGCGGTGACCCCGGCTTCTCTCGCGATATCCGCCAGGGTGAGCTCGCCCGGGCCGAGCCGGTTCATGGCGCGGTAGGCCGCGGCGAACACCTCCTCGTCGGACGCCTTCCGGGGTCGTGGGCTCATGGGGTCTTGACGGTTACTAAACGTTGCTTTAGTTATTGTCTCAGTTACTACATGGCCGTTTAGTATAGAACGCGGACCCGCTCCGCGCCAGCCAGGAGGGAACCGATGACCGCACGCACCAGGAGTGAACGTCTCCCCCGGCGCGCCGCCCCGAAGGCGGTCGCGACCCGCAAGGTCACCTTCGGCGGGGCCAACAGCCTCGACAATTTCATCGCCCGGCCGGACCATGCCGTGGACTGGCTGATGTGGAGCAACGAGGCGGGCGACATCATGAAGGACTACTGGTCCACCGTCGACACCATCATCATGGGCCGGAAGACCTACGAGGTCGCGGCGAAGAGCGGGCAGGGCGGGGGCGGATTCCCCGGTGTCTCGACCTACATCTTCTCCCGCACGCTCACCTCGGCGCCGAAGGGCGCGACGCTGGTGTCGCAGGATGTGGCCGCTTTCGTCGGCCGCCTGAAAGGGGAGCCGGGCAGGGACATCTGCATCATGGGCGGCGGCGAGCTGGCGAGGCCGCTCCTCGAAGCAGGCCTGATCGATGAAATCGGCTTCAACATCCACCCCGTCCTGCTCGGCAGCGGGATTCCGCTCTTCCACCCGATGTCGAAGCAGATCGATCTCGAGCTGCTGGAGTGCCGGCCCTTCAAGAATGGTTGTGTGTACGTGAAGTACGCCGTGAAGCCCTGATGCCCTAAAGGCCTTTAGGGCATATCTTGGGGTCCCCGGTCAAGGTGGATCCAAATGTTTTCGCTCCATAACCTTATTTATGGCGCACTCCTGCTCGTCGTTGCTTGCACTCCCGCGACTCCTCCGGAGACCGCCGGTTTCGTCTATCGGCTCGGGGTCGATACCGTCGCCGTCGCCTCGGTGACCTGGTCGAAGGACAAGGCTCAGGGCGTCTACGTGAATCGCGTGCCGGTGACGACGGTGGTTCGATGGAACGCCGACGTCGATGAAAAAGGCAAGGTGCATCGCCTGGAGCGGGTGCACACGACGGGCGACAGTATCACCGAGCGCGTGCTCATCACCCTCGCCAACGATTCAGCGACTATCCAGCGCCAGGCCGGCGATAGCACCACCACGCGCCGCTTCGCCGCGGCGCCCGTCGCGGTCCCGCGTCACCCATCGACCGACGCGGGGCTGCTCGAGCTGCAGACGCGGCAGGTCGTCGCGAGCGGAATGGACATGGTGATGGGGGAGTCCTTCAGCACCGGCGACACCATGGTGACGTATGACACCACACGCCGGGTCGCTCCGGACACCATCGTAGTGCCCGGGCCCAGGCTGGTGATCGACAGCGTGGGACGAATTCTCAAGTTCAACGAGAATGAGCGCACCACGGTGGACATCGAGGCGCTTGTCACGGCATTCAACAGCCGGCCGCTCGGCGAGCTGTCACCGCGGGACTCAGTCGCCGCGACCATCAGTGGTGCCCATGTGAGCGTGGCGTACGGGAGTCCGCGGAAGCGCGGCAGGGCGGTGTTCGGTGCCCTTGTGCCCTGGGACCGTCCGTGGAGGACGGGCGCCAACAACGCGACGTTCTTCACGACCGATCAGGCCATCCGCGCAGGCTCAATCCGGGTGCCGGCCGGGAAGTACTCGGTCTTCACCATTCCCGGCCAGCAGGGCTGGACCCTGCTCCTGAGCAGCAACCTCGGCGATAACGCCGCCGTCTACGACTCCACGACGATCGTCGCGCGGATTCCAATGCAAAGCGGCCCCGCGGCGACGCCAGCCGAGCGGCTCACCTTCGATATTGCGGCAGATGGCATGCTGCGGGTGTCCTGGGATACCGTCGCAGCATCCGTTCAACTACGTCGGTGAGCTTAGGTCTCCGCGGGTTGTTTCGGGGTCCCTGACCAGGGATCCGCAGATGACGCAGATGAACGCACATGACTCACTCGGCACGGCCACCTTTTATTGGGTTCTTCCGGACATTCCGGCGAGGACCAGCTTCCGCTCAGGAATCCATACCGCTGTCCACAGATTTCCACCCGGAATGGGGCGACGCTGGAGATGGGTGAAACCTGCGATCTGCCCCCCGGAATTCCCGAATGACCCGAAAAAAGAGTGCGATTTCGATTTGGAAGGCGGTGTTAGTTGGAGCACGTGAGTCATCTGCGTCCATCTGCGTCATCTGCGGATGCTTCGGTCAGGGAATCGGATCTACGCCGAAGGACCCGAGGATCATCCCCGCCAGGTCGCCGATTGCCGGGTTCACTTTTTCGATCGGCTGGCTGCTGAACAGCACTCCCGGCACGAGTGACGGATCGATGATGTGATCCCCGCCCCAGCGCTTGGTGTTGTCCTCGAAGATGGCATCGGGAGAGCCGCCAAGCGCTGTGGTCCAGCTCGCCCGGTATCCGCGTGAGGTACAGACCAGCAGGTCCGGAGCCTGTGATGCGAACGGGCCCGAGTAGATCTCTTCCTTCGTCACCACCCGCTCGACGGCCC
>DATEOL010000160.1:0-5837 GCA_035274025.1 Gemmatimonadales bacterium
ACCGTGGTGGCGCCCTGGGCATTGACGTTAACGCCGTTGGGATTGACGACGATCTGCGCCCGACCCGCGCTGGCCCCGGCGCCGGCCACCATCAGCAGGCTGATCATGGCCCGCCCCGTCGTTACATAAGTCGCGCGCATCCTCTTAATTCACCGTGAATGTCGAGAGGGGTGACCAGGCGGCGCTCTGGCCGCAGTTCGTGGCGCGGACCTTCCACTTGTAGGTCCGGTGCCTCGTCAGACTCCGGGGCTGGGTGACGTTCGACAGCGAGGCCTGACTGGTGGGCATGATCACCGTCTGCTCCGTCGTGCTCAGTGGGCTAAGCGTGGTGGTGGTGCCGGTCTTCCCGCCGGTCAGCGCCGTCGATGTGGTTGCGGCGATGAAGGTCTCGAGGTGCAGGACGTAGCTCTGCAGCGGAGCCGCAACTTTCTGCCACGACAGCGAGACGCTCGCATTCACCGGATCGGTGGCGGAAGCGAAGCCACCGATCACGGCCCCGGAAGTGGGAGCCCCAAGCGACGGCGCACCCAGGTTCGGCACGGAAGTGCAGGACCCGGTAGCTGACATCGTGGCATAGGCGAGTTGGCCGGAATACGCTTTCCCCGGGAACCGGTAGTAACCGAGCGACTTGCTGTTGGCCTTGTCCCAGATGACCATATCTGCGCTGGTTTGGGCCGCCACCGTCGACGAGGCCCTGGTGGTGAAGGTGAGCGAGGTATTGCCGCTGGTGATTCCGCTCACGGTGTGGCTCGCGATCTCGAGGGTGGCATTCCCGATGTCACGCCCCGTCACCGTCACGTTGACCACGCTCCCCCAGAGCCCCGGGACGGGGGTCTGCTGAATGGCGGTGATCTCGCCTCGCCGGTCTACAGCAATCCTCAGGGTGATCTCGTCCAGGTAAAGGCCGGCGGGACCGGCGTCGATCCGCATGTCTCCCAGTGTCACGCTCTCGCCAAGCGTCAGGTCCCAGGACAGAAACGGGATTCCATCGCCGGCGACGCCGCTCACCTGGTTGCTGACGCTGCCTAGGCTCGGCCGGAGGTCGTCCTTGTAACTGTTGATGAACCCCCGGACCAGCAGGAAGTGCGTCTTGACCCCACGCCGGATCCGGGGCTTGGTCGTCGGCAGCCCCCCGGACAGGGGGAACCTCTTGCACCCGAGGACGGGATCCGACACGTACAGGTTCTCTCCGCTGTTGTTGGCCGCCGAGCACTGTGCAACGGCCGGCTGGCTCACGACGGTCAGCAGCAGCAGGGTGGCGCCGAGAATGCAGGATGTTCGGTTCACTGACTGGCTTGACATGCAATCCTCCTTCGAGGGTTTTCGATGGTTAGAACAGCCCCATGCTGAGGCCGCTGCTCACGGTCCATCTGGTTCCGGATTGTGGCGGCCCGTCGAGCGGCAGCTCGGTCGTGGTCTGTTTGGCGTAGCGCAGGAAGACCTGGAGCGGCGCCCTGGTCGTTGATGGCGGCAGGATCCGGATCCGCTGGGAGAGCTCGAGGCGCAGGTCGGTTATCTGATGCTTGTCGGTACGCGGATCGTCCGCGGTCCGGGTCGTTGCGTATCCGAGCCCGATCGTCGAGCTCCGCGTCACCCGCCAATCCGCGGCCCCACCGATCCGCGTCGTCACCAGGCTGGTGGTGACCTCGAGGTTGTCGGCGGATTCCAGACCGAGATCGAGCGAGAGGTCGAGCGCGGAGAACGGCGTGTACCCCAGCGACGCGGTGTGCGCCAGGTTGGCGAAGTCGGCGAGCTCGCGACCCGGCTGCCGATTGTCCTGGAACGAGTGGTTATAGCCGTAGCCGGCCCGCCATCCATTTCCCTGCCACTCGAGACCGATGGTGTGGTTCCGGCTCTTCTGATCCGGCACATGCGACGACGAGAAGCCGCTGTTCTCCGGCACCGTGTCGCCCGCCTGGTGGGTCCAGTTGGCCTGCCAAGTGAGCATCGGAAGCCACGCCGATTCCTTCCGGACCAGCGCGGCCAGGGGGAGGGAGGCCGCCACCGTGCTCACCCGCGTCCGAGTGGTGAGCAGCGAGGCCAGCTCGGCCAGGTTGTCACGCGAACGCCCATGCGTCGCCTGCACCGCGAGGCGGCCCAGCGAGCCGGTGAGGCCCACCACATTGTCGAGCACGTCGGCCCGGGTAGCGGTCGCCACGCTCCGATAGAGCGGATCCACCCGCTCGTGCCGGAAGGTGGCGGCGAGGCTGGCCTGCAGGCTGCTGCCGATCGCGGCGTTCCGGAGTATTCCAACCCCCAACTGCAGGTAGCGCGCGTTCCGTGATGTGGGTGCGACGGGGACCAGGGCTTCACCCTGGGCGAGAGTCGGATCCGGGGGGTTGTCGAACCGGCTTCGCGCGAACCCGGCCTCGACGCTGACTCGCTCGCCCGGATCGGAGGCCCGCAGGCGGAAGCCGACACCTCGGCTTTCTTCCGCGTCGTTCACAACGCCCTGGGTGTAGCCGGGACGTGGCAACACCGAACCGTCGAGAACCGTCGCTTCGATCGCGACCCGGCCCGGCTGCGACGGGATCAACTCGAGACCGAGGGTCCCGCTGACGACTCGATGGTCCGCGCTCGCCAGCCCGAGCGGATTCGACCAGCCGACAATGCTCGATCCGTTCATGGCCGCGAGTCCGACCCGCGCCGGACCCAATCGCACGTCCGCGCCGAGACCTCGGCTGGCAAATCCGTCGATCAGGTGGCGCTGGCTGCCGTAGCTGATGTGGCCCAGCGACAGGGTAAGGGGTCCGCGATCGACCTTTATCAGGTAGTCGGCCAGGTCAGCCTTGGGAGCGCTGCCCTGGAGTTCGCCGAATCGAAGCGCTTCCTGGATGTTGCTCGCCGCGACCATGTTGGCCTGGCTGCTCACCGTCCAGCCGTTACGGACGTGGGTGGTCTGGAGGCCCGCGGTCCCGGCGAAGTCCTGGAAGTTCGATTCGGGTGGGCCGGCAGCGGCACCGCCGTTCCCTTCCGCCAACTGGCCTTTGTTGGTCATCGCGAGCCGGGGTGTCGCCTTCGCCACCTCATATCCGTCCGGCGACAGCACCTTGACCGGAATCCGGGTGATCAACTCCCATTTGCGGTCCGGCGTGACCAGGTAAACCGCGAGGTCGCGCTCCCCGCTCGGGAGGGCTCGAATCGAAGGGCGAAGCACCAGCTCGTCCCCGACGATGTCGAACATCGCGGTCAGGTCGGACTCCCCGACGATCACAGCTAGGCGTCCCTGGTCCGGCGTGGGCATCGCGCTCAGTCGCAGCCGCACCGGGTCGGTTGGTCCGAGCCAGCGACCATTGTCGAAGCCGGGCGTCACGCCCAGGGGCAGGGCGTCCTGTGCCCGCGCGCCGCGGGGGAAAAGGACGGCCCCGGCCAGGGCGAGTGCGACTCCACCGGCGCGCCAGGTCACGGCACCTGATAGGTGATTTCGACGTTGTGGTTGGAATTGTTCAGGTCGTTCAGCACCGGCGAGTAGACAACCTTGAAGCGGTATTTCGCGCCGTGCTCCAGGACCAGCCAGTGGAGCTTCTGCCAGGTTCCACTCAGGGCCAGACCCGGAACGGCCCCTTCGGCGAGCGAATTCAGCATCTTGGCCGTGCCGTAGCTCTTCCCGACCAGTTTCTGTTGCGAGATCTGGTAGGCGAAGGACGGGGATGGCCCGGGTCCCAGGTTGGTGAATCGGAGGGTGAGGCAGGGACAGCCATCGCCGCCGACGAGCAGAAGCCGGGCCGAGAGGTCGTTGGCTGTCCGCTGATCCGCCGCGGCCATGAGGGGGACCGGCGTCGGGAGGAGATCCGCCCGGCTTCCTCCATCCAGGGTCAGGACCGCCGTGGCCAGTCCGAAGCGCAGTATCGTGCGGCTACCCATCATCATGGTGTTTCTCCTTGCGTGTGTGCCCCGGGGGTCTCGTCGTTGCGTGGCGTCGGGGCCGGTGGCATGTTCGACCCTGACTCCGTCCACTTCTCCAGCACATGAAACAGTTCGTCCACTGTCGCGAACCGGCGCTTCTCACCGGTTCCGAGTTGTTCCACGACCCCCCCGAGCACCGTCGCTCCGGCCGCCGTCTCGTGCCGCACTCGCAGCATGTAGTAGCGAAACTCGACCACGGGTACCTCGGCGAGGTGGTGTCACAGCGTGCCCGATGGATCACGGTACCGAGCGCCGGGGAACTGGGCGTGAGCCGGACCGTGAGCCGGGCGTCAAGTCGCTGACGGATGCCGGGATCCGCCCCCTTCCACTTGCGCACCCTGGGCGAGCTCCGGTTGGTGGGGCCCGGGGGTGACATCCTCGCCGGGAGGCGGAAGGAGCTCCTCCTGCTCACGTACCTCGCCCGGAAGAGTCCCCGACCTGTGTCACGCGCCGAGCTCTCGGCCCTGCTGTGGGGGGAGCGGGATGAGGCGAAGGCGCGGCAGTCCCTTCGACACGCCCTGTATCAGCTGCGGCAGGCCTTGGGCGATGCCATCACCGTGGACAACGACTCGGTCGTGCTTCCCGAAGGGGTCGTCGAATGGGATGTCGCGGCGATTGAGCGTGACGTGGCCGCGTCCCGCTTTGCCGATGCGGCGGAGCGATGGCAGGGAGAATTGCTCCCCGGCGCAGAGGATTCGGGCGACGAGTGGTTCGTGAGCTGGCTGGAAGGAGAGCGCGAAGCGATCCGGCTGCACGCGCGTGAGGCATTCGCGAGGTGCGTCGGCGCGGCACGGGAGGGATCCGACGCGGATGGCGAGCTTCGCCAGGCGAAGCGATGGGCGGAGGCTTTCCCCCTGGACAGCACCGCGGGTTCTCGACTGGTCGAGGCGCTGATCCGCAATGGCGACTTCGCCGATGCCCGGCGCGCCTGGTCAGCGCACCAGTCAGTGCTCAAGCGCGAGCTCGACGAGACCGGGCCGGTCGAGTTCCTTCGCCTGGGCCAGGAGCTGGACCGGCTCGAGCAGCGAAGCGCCGAGCGACACCCCGGATCGTCGGCATTCCTCACGCCGGACCTGGTGGGGCGGGACACGATTCTCGCCTCGCTGATGCAGCTCTGGTCCCAGCTCGACGGGACGCGCGCCGTTGTCGTGGTGGAGGGCGAAGAAGGCATGGGAAAGAGCCGGCTTTGCGCCGAGCTCGCGCGGCAGGTCATCGCGGCCGGTGGATCGGCTCGCAAGCTGGACCCGAGTGCGGCGGGCTGGGAAAGCACCGCGGCAGGTCCCGCGCTGCTGTTGATCGACGACACGGAGGGAGCTGACGCGGCAGCCCGGGAGCGCCTCCTTGCCTTCATCCGCGACCTTCCACCCAGCACGATGGTCGTCTTGACGCGACGGCCGGATGGGTGGCCTGAACTGGGGCGGGCACTCGACCTCGGAATGGTCCGCGGCGCCCGCCGAATCAAGCTGGTACCCCTCTCGACCAGGGAAGTCGGGCAGCTGCTCGATTCGATGCTCGAGATCGCCCCGGATGATCGCGCGCCCCTGGCCCAGCGACTCGCAGCGGACTCGGGGGGCAATCCCTTCTACGTGATGGAGCTCGCCTCCGCCCTCGCGGATGCGGGGGTGCTCGTGCTGTTGCCCTCGGGTCGCTGGCAGCTCGATCCCGCGTTGACTTCACGGACGGTTCCGGTGCCACCCACCCTGCGCGCGGCGATCAGGGTAAGGATTTCACAGCTGGGTGAATCGGCACGTGCCGTCCTCTACCGCTGCGCGACTTCACCGCAGCCTGTCGATGCACGGGTAGTGAGCCTGCGCGCCGAAGGACGGCTGACGGGCACCCTGCAGGCGACGATCACGTCCGAGACCATCGGGTCCGTGGCCGAGATCGCCTGGGTGATCGGCACGGGATGGCAAGGCCGGGGGATCGCGACC
>DATEOL010000161.1:0-7135 GCA_035274025.1 Gemmatimonadales bacterium
CCCGGCCCCTACACGCAAGGGGATCTCGATGCAGAGCGGCACGCGTGTCGTTGTTGCGCTGGTAGCGGGTCTGGCTATCGGAGTTGGAATCGCGGCTTCGGGGAATCCTTCCCTGCTGCGGGCAGCGGAATTTCTTGCCCCAGTCGGCACGCTCTGGGTCAACGCGATCCGGATGACCGTGATTCCGCTGGTCGTCTCCCTCATCATCGTGAGCATCGCATCGGTCTCGGACCTCAGGACCATCGGGCGGCTGGGTGGGCGCAGCCTCATGGTCTTCGGCGCGATGCTGGGGGGGCTCGCGATCATCGCGGTGCCGACGCTGCCGCGGGTGTTCGCGCTGATGCCGGGCGCGGGCGGGGGGCAGGCCGCGCTCCCGCCCGGCGCCGCTGAGGCGGCGGGTGAGATCGCAGCGAGCGGTCAGTCGCCGACCTTCGCGGGCTGGCTCGTTTCACTGATCCCGGCGAATCCGATCGCCGCCGCGGCCACCGGAGCAATGCTGCCGTTGCTCATCTTCACGATGCTGTTCGCCTTCGCGGTGTCGCGGAGCCCGGCGGGGGCGCGGGACACCATGCTCAACTTCTTCAAGGGACTCTCGGAGGTGATGCTGGTGCTGGTGCGCGGCGTCATCGCACTCGCGCCGATCGGCATCTTCGCCCTGGTGCTGACGGTCGCGGCGCGCACCGGGCTGAGCGTGGCGGGAGCGATCGGCTTCTTCATCATCGCGTCCGCGCTGGGGCACCTCGGGGCCCTCCTCCTCGTCTACCCGGCCGTGGCACTGGCGGGTGTCCCGATTCGCCAGTTCGCCCGGGCGGCGCTTCCGTCGCAGCTCATCGCGTTCACCTCGAGCTCGTCGATTGCTTCATTGCCAGCCCTGGTCGAGGGGGCGGAGCGGGGACTCGACATCCCGGAGCGGACCACGGGCTTCGTGCTCCCGCTTGCGGTCTCGATCTTCAAGTTCGCGGGACCGGTGACCTGGACCATGGGCGCGGCGTTCGTGGCCGCCTTCTATGGCATTACCCTGGATGCAAAGGACCTGCTGGTGGTCGGCCTGGCGTCGGTCTTCCTGGCCTTCGGCGCGCCCGGGATTCCCCGCGGAGCGTTCCTGATGCTGGCGCCGCTCTTCGCCGCGATCGGGCTGCCGATCGAGGGCATCGGGTTGCTGATCGCGGTGGACGCGATTCCCGACATGTTCTCCACCGCCATGAATGTCACGGGTGATATGGGAGCCGTCGCTCTCGTTGATCGGTGGGAGAAGAAGAACAGCTAAGGCAGATCGCAGATTTCAGATCTCAGAAGTAGAAGTGTTGTTACCTCTACTTCTGAGATCTGAAATCTGCGATCTGCCATTGTTTTTTCTAGGACAGTTCCCTTTGACGAGTCTCGGGTGCGTAGTACGCCGCCACAGCGCTGATAATGAGGGTGAATACGAGGTATCCCGCAACGGCATTTACTCCATTCGTCGCCATGAGCTTGGTGGCGACCAGAGGAGCGATGCCTCCCGCGATCGAGGCGAGCTGATAGGCCAGCGACGCGCCGCTGTACCGCACCTGGCTGGCGTACATCTCCGAGTACCACGCGGCTTGCGGTCCGTACATCTGGTCGTGCCCGATGTTCATCCCCAGCACGATGGCGAGCCAGACCAGTCCCGTCGACCCCAGGCCGAGCATCCAGAAGAAGGGAAAGGCGTAGAAGATCGAGATGAGCGCGCCCATGAGGTACACCCGGCGGCGTCCGATCCGGTCGGACAGGTGCCCCCAATAGGGAATCGTGAAGAGCCCGACGACCGCCGCGATGGCCACGCCGGTCAGCATCACACCGCGGGAATAATGCAGCGTTGCGGCGCCGTAGCTCAGTACGAAGACGGAATAGATGTAGAAGATGGTGTTCTGTCCCACCCGCATGCCCAGTCCCGCCAGCAGCTCGCGAGGATGCTGCCGGATCACCGCGATCAGGGGCATCCGCTCCTCGCGTCGTTCCTGCTTCACGCGCTCGAACGCGGGGCTCTCCATCACCTTGAGCCGGATGAAGAGCCCGACGGCAATGAGCGCCAGGCTGAGGAGGAAGGGCATCCTCCAGCCCCAGGAGAGGAACTGCTCCTCGGTGAGGACCGCCGAGGTCAGTGCGAAGACCGCGGTCGAAAGGAGGAGTCCGCCCGGAACGCCCATCTGCGGCCAGCTGCCGTGAAAGCCGCGCCGCTTGCTGTCGGAATGCTCGACGGCCATCAGCACCGCTCCGGCCCATTCGCCGCCGACGCCGATGCCCTGGATGAAGCGGATGAGGGTGAGGAGAATCGGGGCCCAGATCCCGATCGCCGCGTAGGTGGGCAGCAGGCCGATGAGTGCGGTCGCGACGCCCATGATCACGAGCGACCAGACCAGCATCGCGCGCCGCCCGATCCGGTCCCCGAAGTGGCCGAAGATGGCGCCTCCGAGCGGCCTTGCCAGGAAGCCGATCGCGAAGCTGCCGTACGCGCTCAGCGTCCCGGTGAGCGGATCCTGGTTGGAGAAGAAGAGCTTGTTGAAGACCAGCGCGGCCGCGGTGCCGTAGAGAAAGAAGTCGTACCACTCGATGGTGGTGCCGATGAAGCTCGCGAGGATGACGCGCCGGATATGTCCACGGTCGACGGTCGACGGTCGACTGTCGACCGCTACCAATTGACGTACCGATACATGAGCCGCACCATCGCGTAGGCCTCGCGCATGGTCCGCGCCTGGTACTCGATGGTCGTGCCGTCGATCCGCTTGACGCCGGGAATGGCCTCGAGAATATCGGCGCGCGTCGTCTGGTCGGACTGGAAGCGGATGGTGACCGGCGGCGTGATGCGGAGCGGTTTGGCACTCGCTCGGTTGGCCAGCGCCTCGCCGATCGTGGTCTTGAGACGGGCCCGCACCACGTCCGGATGCAGCATCCGCGCGGCGCTGCTGCCGATCGCGACCTTGGTCGACACGGTGCGTACACCGGGGACCAGCTTCTGGAGCTCGATCGTGGCGGCGGAGTCGCCCGCGATCATGAGCAGGGGCACCCCGAGGGCCCCGCCCATGTACGAGTTGAGTCCGCCTTCGCCGACCTCGGTGCCGTTGAGCCAGAGTCCCGCGACGGCGCCCGACCCGGTGTGGGCGAGGAACGCGCCCCCGGTGCCAGCCATGGCATGAACGCCGAGCAGTACCAGTCCGTCGTACGTCGAGTCGAGTCCCTGCACCATCCCGTACGGCTTGAGCGCGCCCTGGATGTACTGGACGCGGGGATCCAGCTTCAGGTGCAGCAGGTTCTGGTGATCGCCGTGAGAATCGTTCACCACGATGTCGGCCGGCCCCGCGGCGAGGATGGCCTCCACCACCGCGTTCACCTCCGCGGTCATCAGCTCCCGTCCCGTCCCGTAGTCCTTGCCGGTGGTGCTCGTCATGGCGGGCGTCCCGATCCCGCCGATGCCCTCCATGTCGACCGAGATGAAGATCTTGAGCGGCTTGGCCTGGGCGGACGCCGCCGGAGCCTGGCTCAGGGCCAGCAGGGACAACGCGAGCAGGGTGCGCATGGTCGGATTAGGCTATCTGGCGATTTAGTGAACTGGTGTTTTGGCGAATTGGAACCGGTTCGGACAGTTCCTGTTCCGGTCAGCTTGCGAGGTCGCTAGATCGCTAGATGGCCAGATCGCCAGATGGTCAGGTGGCAAAGGTATCGCCGCCCCGTCATACGGCGGTAGGTTATTCCTGCCCCATGCGTCGATCCATCGTGGCGTTCCTGCTCTCCCTGGCCGCCGCACCCCTGGCCGCCCAGCAGCTCGACTCGGTGACCGTTCCCGCCGGAAAACGTTACGTGGCCGGCGGTCCCTTCGGCTGGCTGAGCAACATCCTGGCCGGCTCCCGCTACCGGCACCTGTGGGGTCTTCCGGTCACGATGCAATACCTCGACCCGGCCCAGCGCGGCCTGGTCCCGATCGGCGCCGACACCGGCCTCCGGGCGGGGTTCATCTATTTCCGCGACAGCTCGGGCGCCGGGTGGACCTTCCGGCCGCTCGACCGCGACCTGCAGAACTACATCTCCGCCGCGCGCCGGAAGGGGGTGGTGTCCGGCTTCGTGCAGGACCTCCAGAGCGGGCGTCACCCCGGCGCGCCCCTGGTGGTCCAGGGCCTGATGCGAGGCGCTGGGCTGGGCGGGAAGGAGCAGCGGCTGCTCGCGCTGCAGGTGGACACGGCCCTGGTGCCGGGCCTGCTCGAGCAGGGGATCGAGACCCGGTTCCGCGACGAGCTCGATGAAAAGAGCTCTGCCATTACTTCGGTCGAGCTGCTCGCCCAGCTCGACGCGCCCGACCCTCCCACCGTGGACGCCGCCGCCTACCTCCGCGAGCGGCTCTTCGACATTTACGTCGGGAGCTGGGACCCGCTGCCGGAAGACTGGCTGTGGGCGCGTCGTCGCGGCGGCCTCATGGTGCCGCTGCCCCGCGACCGGGACGGGGCGTTCTCACGCTTCGATGGTGTCGTCACCGGCCTCGCGTCGCAGACACTCTCCGAGCTTTCGAGCTTCCAGGCGGGGTACGGTCCGAAGCTCCCGATGACGGGCCGGATGCGCGTGCTCGACCGGAGACTCCTCACCGGTCTCGACTCGGCACGCTGGTCGAGCGTGACCGCGGACCTCGCGGGGCGACTCACCGACAAGGTGCTGCAGCAGTCGGTGAACCTCATGCCGCCGGAGTACCAGCGGGAAAACGGCCGCGAGCTGTTGCACCAGCTGGAGGTTCGGCGTGACCGGCTGGCCGAGGTCTCCCGCCGCTACCGGGAGCAGCTCCTCGATCGGGGCGAGCTCTACGGAACCACGATGGCGGACACCATCATCGCCCGGCGCTCCGATGGGGGAGTGCTCGACGTAAGCATCGGCGACCGGGTGCCGGTCCGATTCGAATCCAGCCAGACCGATGAAGTCAGGTTGTTTCCTCTGGGGGGCGCGGACCGGATCGTGTTCCGCGGCGGGAATCACGACGGGCCGGCACTCCGGATCGCGGTCGATTCCAGCGACGTGATCTCCGATCCCCGCGGAATCAACGCCATCAGTCTCGAGCCCGGGCTCGAGATCCCCCGATTC
Source organism: Gemmatimonadales bacterium (assembly GCA_035274025.1). Lineage (GTDB taxonomy): Bacteria > Gemmatimonadota > Gemmatimonadetes > Gemmatimonadales > GWC2-71-9 > SZUA-320. Next base: position 5,077 of record DATEOL010000161.1, read on the forward strand.
TTCGACAGTGTGGGCGTGGAGACGGCCACCCTGCGCGGGACGCGGCGGAGTTTTGCGCCCTGGTTTCATTTCAATTCCGACCTCGGCGTCCAGCTGGGTGGCGGGCCGGTGCTCACCACCTATGAGGCCGGCTACAGTCCCTTCAAGCGTCGCCTCAGACTGCGCGCGGCGTTCGCGACCACTCCCGGCGACGGCGCCGTCGATTTTCGCGCCGAATTCCGCCGCCGTCACTCGAACGTGTACTACCGTCTCGACGCCAAGGTGTCGTCGATCGAGGTCCTCAAGTTCTACGGCTACGGCAACGAGACCGAGCGCACCGAGGCCAACGACTTCTACAAGACCGACCAGCGCCACATCATCGTGGCGCCCACGCTGGTGGTTCCGGTCAGCGGCCGGAGCACGGTCGAGATCGGGCTGATCGGCAAGAAGGTGAAGACCGACACCACGAGCAGCACCCTCATCGGCCAGGTCCGTCCCTACGGCACGGGAATCGACTTCGGCCAGCTCGGCATGCAGGCGAGCATTCATCACGACACCCGCGACGCCACGGCGTTTGCGCGACGGGGGGGTGAGATCCGGGCCGCGATGACCGCGTATCCCGCGATCCTCGACGCCGAGGAGGCCTTCGGCAGCTTCGAGGCCTCGGCCAGTTACACCACGTCGCCCGCGACGCCGCTCACGTTCGCGCTCAAGGGCAGCGCCAAGACCACGTGGGGGAAGTATCCGGCGCACGAAGCGGCCTACCTGGGGGGATCGCGCACGGTGCGGAGCCTCAACTCCCAGCGCTTCGCGGGTGACGCGGCGGCCTGGGCCAACTTCGAGACCCGGCTCCGGATCGGGAGCTTCCCGCTCGTGATGGACTGGGACTGGGGTGTCTTCGGCCTCGCCGACGCGGGCCGGGTCTTCTACCAGCCGGAGACGTCGCAGAAGATGCACTACGGTTTCGGTGGCGGGCTCTGGGCGGTGATTCCGGACCGCAGCTTCATGGGCGTGTTCGACATCGTAACCGGCAACGACAATCGCATCGCCTTCTGGTTCGGCATCTCCTTCATCATGTGAGCGACACGGGTTCGGAATTCCTCGGGCGGCTGGAGGCCGCTGTGGGCGACCGATACGCCATCGAACGGGAAATCGGCCGCGGGGGAACCGCGATCGTCTACCTCGCGGAGGACAGGAAGCACGGCCGGAAGGTGGCGCTCAAGGTGCTGCGTCCGGAGGTGACGGCCGCCCTGGGCAGTGATCGCTTCCTCCGCGAGATCCAGATTTCCGCCCGGCTCGCACACCCGAACATTCTGCCGCTCCACGATTCCGGCGAAGCCGACGGGTTCCTCTACTATGTGATGCCGTTTGTGAGCGGCGAGTCGCTCCGCGAGCGGCTGCGGCGCGAGCGCGAGCTCCCGGTCGAGGAGGCGACTCGCATCGCGCGCGAAGTCGCGGATGCGCTGTCGTACGCGCATCGACAGGGCGTCGTCCACCGGGACATCAAGCCGGAAAACATCCTGCTCGAGGACGGCCACGCCGTCGTCGCCGACTTCGGACTGGCGCGCTCCCTCTTCGCGGCCACGTCGGTCACCGGATCCACTTCGGGCCTGGCGATCGGGACTCCGGCGTACATGAGTCCGGAGCAATGGTCGGCCGATCCCGACGTCGATGGCCGTAGCGATCTCTATTCCCTCGGCTGCGTCGCCTACGAAATGTTCGCGGGGGAGCCCCCGTTTGCCGGCCCGTCGGCGCAGGCGATCTCGGCGAAGCACCGGCTCGATACGCCACGCTCGCTCCGGATCACGCGGCCCGGTGTCTCTCCGGCACTCGATCACGTCATCGGCCGGCTGCTGCAGAAGACGCCCGCCGATCGTTACCAGTCCGCTGCCGATGTCGTCGAAGCCCTGGATCATCCTGCCCGCGCTCTGCCGAAGCGGAGCGCGAGGACGCTCGCGCTGGGGGTGGTCGTGCTTGGCGTGCTGCTCATGGGCTGGCTCTGGTATCGCGGCCAGCGCGTTCCTCTCGACCCCGAGCGGTACCTCATCCTGCCGTTCCGCCATCGCGGCGATGCGGCCCC
>DATEOL010000162.1:0-5758 GCA_035274025.1 Gemmatimonadales bacterium
CTGCCAGTGCGGTGTCCGGCTGGTCGAGGACTCGAACGGTTCGTGGAAGTGCCCTGCCTGTGGTTCTTCCTACCGCGAGTCGAGCGGCCGCCTGGCGCCGGTCACCTGACTGGGTGTGATTCGCTTGCGGCAGGTCATGAACGTTCGAGGCTACCCCACCTCTCGGAGCCGAGCAGCCCTGGTCGCGGGGTTCTGCCTGGCTCTCGCCCTGCCCGCGTTTGCCCAGCAGGCCACCGCGCTCGTCGACATCACTGTCATCGACGCGACCGATCCGTCGCCGCGATCCCACCTGACCGTCATTGTGGAAGGGAATCGAATCGTCGCGGTGGGGCCGGTCGATTCCGTGACGGTTCCTGCCGGGGCGCGCAGGGTCGCCGGGGCGGGGAAGTTCGTGATTCCCGGACTCTGGGACATGCACGTCCACACCGACTTTCCGGGCGGACGCGAGGTGCTCCCACTTTACGTCGCCAACGGTGTCACCAGCGTGCGCGATCTCGCCGGTGACTGGAAGCAGATCGTCGCGTGGCGTGGTGAAATTGCGAAGGGGTCACTGGTCGGTCCGCGGATCATGGCCTCGGGTCCCTACCTCGAGGGTGGCGACGTCCCGATCGTCCACTTCACCACGAAGACGCCGGAGGAAGCTCGCGCCGCGATCGACACGCTGCTCGCCATGGGCGTCGACGTCATCAAGCTGCACGGACAGCTCACCCGGGAGACCTACCTCGCCGCGGCGCTGTACGCGAAACGGCTCGGTCTGCGGGTCGCCGGTCACTTGCCGAGCAGTGTGAGCGTCGCGGAGGCGTCGGACGCGGGCGTGACCTCGATCGAGCACATGCTGCAGATCCCGATTTCGTGCACGCCCGCCGAGTCGGTGGCGCTGGTGCCCAGGTTTCCGGTGCAGCGCGTGGTGGGACGCTGCAGCTCGCAGGATATGGCTCCGCTGTTCGCGCGACTGGTCCAGAACAACACCTGGGTGGTGCCGACCCTGGTCGCATCGTACGAGGTCGCGCACTGGCCGAAGTCCGACCTGCCGGGTGACGCCTACGCGAAGTACCTGCCGGACACGCTCAAGAAGTACGTTGCATCCATCTTCCCCCAGATGCCGGACATCCCGGCCGATGCCGATGTCGTCGGGATGCAGCTCTTCGCCAAGCGGCTTGCCCTGGTGGCCTCCCTCTTTCATGCCGGCGTCGGGATCCTGCCTGGAACCGACGCCCCGCTGCGGAACAGTCCCCCGGGGTTCGGGCTCCATGAGGAGCTCAGGCTCATGGTGCAGGGAGGAATGCGGGCCTTCGACGTGCTCCGCGCCGCGACCCTCGAGCCGGCCCGGTATTTCGGTATGATCGACTCCCTCGGGACGGTCGCGCCCGGGAAGGTCGCCGACCTGGTCGTGCTGGCGGCGAGCCCGCTCGAAAACATCGAGAACACCCGGAAAATCGAGCTGGTGATCGCGAATGGCAGGATCCGCGAGCCTGCGAAGCTCCTGCGCAAATGACGGTTGGGGCGGTTGGGGCGGTTGGGGCGGTTGAGCGATCTCGTTTGTCAGAACCGCCCTAACCGCCCTAACCGCCCTAACCGCCGCAACCGCCAACCGCCCCAACCACCCCCACCGCCCAACCGCCTCAACCGCCTCAACCGCCTCAACCTCCCCAACCGCCAACCGCCCCAACCGTCTAATCGGCGTTGATCCAGCTCTCCGAGTTAGGTAAGTTTCGCGGCTGTAATAGTTTGCGTGAATTTCTGCTCCGGAGAGTGCCTTGCGGGTTCCGCTGCTCGACCTGACCGCGCAGTACAAGGCGACGAAAGACGCGGTCCTTCCGGCGCTGATGTCCGTCATCGAGCGTCAGCAGTTCATCATGGGTCCCGAAGTGCCGGCGCTCGAGGCCGACATTGCGCGGCTCTGTCACACCAGGCACGCGATCGGATGTGCTTCGGGGACGGACGCGCTGCTGCTCCCCCTGATGGCCCTCGACCTCAAGCCGGGCGATGAAATCATCTGCCCTGCCTTCACCTTCTTCGCGACCGCGGGCACCGTCCACAACACCGGTGGGACTCCGGTCTTCGTGGACATCGATCCGGCGACGTTCAATGTGACCGCGGCCACCATCGAGCCGGCGATCACCAATCGGACCCGCGCCATCATCGTGGTGCACCTGTTTGGCCAGATGGTCGAGATGGAGCGGATCCTCGCGCTGGCGGCGAAGCACGGCATTCCGGTCATCGAGGATGCCGCGCAGTCCATCGGCGCGCGCCGCAGCATGGACGGTGAGTGGCGCCTGGCCGGTGAGACCGGCTGGATGGGATCGTTCTCGTTCTTCCCCAGCAAGAACCTCGGCGCCTACGGCGACGCCGGCATGATGGTCTGCCAGAGCGACACACTCGCCGACCGCCTCAAGCGGCTCCGGCTGCATGGCGGGGCCAGGCAGTATCACCATGATGAAGTAGGGACCAACAGCCGGCTCGATACGCTCCAGGCGGCGGCGCTCCACGCCAAGCTGCCCTTCCTCGCGGGGTGGAGCGAGGCGCGACGGCAGAACGCCGCGCGCTACGCCGAGGGACTGGCTGGTCTCTCCCAGGTGACCACACCGGCGACCGACACGGCGAACGAGCACATCTTCCACCAGTACACCCTGCGCGTCGAGCGACGGGACGCGCTGCAGCAGTTTCTCAAGGAGCGGGACATCGGCTCGGCGGTCTACTACCCGCTGCCGCTGCACCTGCAGCCCTGCTTTGCCTACCTGGGATACCAGCCCGGTCGCCTTCCGGTGACGGAGGACGCGGCGTCCCAGGTGCTGTCCCTTCCGATCTATCCCGAGTTGAGCCGCGCCCAGCTGGACTGGGTGGTCGAGTCGATTCGCGCTTTCTACGCCTGACCGGTATTGGAGCCACGCATGTCTCACGCGGATGACTTGATCCGGAAGGCCACCGAGCGCGATGTCCTCTTCGGCGTTGTCGGGCTGGGCTACGTCGGCCTGCCGCTCGCGTATGAGCTGGTGCGCGCCGGCTACCGCGTGCTCGGCTATGACATCAATGAGCGGGTGGTGAACGGGCTGATGTCGGGCCATTCACACATCAAGGACATTTCCGACCCGCAGCTCGCGGAGATGCTGAAGGACAAGCGGTTCGTCGCGACGACGGATGCCGGCCGGCTGGCGGAGCCGGACGCGATCTCGATCTGCGTGCCGACGCCGCTCTCCAAGTTCAAGGACCCGGACGTGAGCTACATCGTCGCCGCGACGAATGCGGTGAAGGCCACGCTCCGTCCCGGGCAGGCGGTGGTGCTCGAGAGCACGACGTATCCCGGCACTACCCGCGAAGTGATGCAGCCCGCGCTCGAGGAGACCGGTCTCACGGTGGGCGAAGACTTCTTCCTCGCGTTCAGTCCCGAGCGGGTCGATCCGGGCAACCCGACCTGGCACACCCGCAACACGCCGAAGGTCGTGGGTGGCGTGACCGAGGACTGCACCCGCGTCGTGGCCGCGCTCTATCAGCCAGCCATCGAGACCATCGTGCAGGTCTCCTCGATCGAGACCGCCGAGCTGGTGAAGCTGCTGGAGAACACCTTCCGCAGCGTGAACATCGGCCTCGTGAACGAGATGGCGATCGTCTGTGACAAGCTGGGCGTGGACGTCTGGGAAGTGATCGACGCCGCGGCGACGAAGCCCTTCGGTTTCATGAAATTCACCCCCGGTCCCGGGGTGGGCGGGCACTGCATTCCGGTCGATCCGCATTACCTCGCCTGGAAGATGCGCGGCCTCAACTACAAGACCCGCTTCATCGATCTCGCCGGCGAGCTCAACTCGGAGATGCCCCATTTCTGGGTCGGGAAGGTAGGCGAGGCGCTCAACGACGTGTCCCGCTCGGTGAAGGGCGCGCGGGTCCTGGTGGTCGGTGTCGCCTACAAGGCCAACATCGATGACCTTCGCGAGAGTCCCGCGCTCGACATCATCCGGCTGCTCGCCGCGCAGGGCGCGCACGTGGAGTATCACGATCCCTGGGTGCCGCGCTTCACGGAGGATGGCGTCGAGCGCGTGTCCCAGCCGCTCACCCCCGAGCTGCTCTCGGCGGTCGATTGCGTGATGATCGTGACCGACCACAAGGGACTCGACTGGGGACTCATCAAGTCGCGCGCCAAGACGGTGGTCGACACCCGCAACGCCATCCGCCGGAAGGCCTGACGAATGCGGGTCGCGGTGCTGGGGGGCGGTTACGTGGGACTGGTGACCGCAGCGTGCCTGGCCGAGACCGGGAACGACGTCGTCTGCGCGGACCTCGACGGGGCGAAGGTCGACGGGCTACGGGCAAACAGGATTCCCATCTACGAGCCGGGACTCGATGCCCTGGTCCGGGAGAATCAGGCGCAGGGGCGTCTGCATTTCACGACCGATCTCGAGGCCGCCGTCGAGCACGGCAAGGTCGTCATCATCGCGGTCGGGACGCCGCACGAGCAGAGCGGCGCGGCCGACCTGTCGCAGGTGCTTTCCGCCGCGCGGACCATCGGCGACCACCTGAACGAGCCCAAGATCGTGGTCACCAAGTCCACGGTTCCGGTCGGCACGTCCGAGCGGGTCCGCGAGGAGATTCGCTCCCGGAGCGATCATCCCTTCTTCATGGCGTCCAATCCCGAGTTCCTGAAGCAGGGCGGGGCGGTGGACGACTTCATGAAACCTGACCGGGTCGTCGTCGGCGTCGACAGCGACGAGGCCCGCGACGCGATGGAAGAGCTCTACGCGCCCTACCTCCGGACCGGGAATCCGCTGCTGGTGATGGACATCGCGTCGGCGGAGCTCACCAAGTATGCGGCCAACGCGATGCTGGCCTCCCGCATCTCGTTCATGAACCAGGTCGCGGAGCTGTGTGAGCGCGTCGGTGCGGACGTGGAGCTGGTGCGCCGCGGCATGGCGACCGACCGCCGCATCGGGCCCGCCTTCCTCTTCCCGGGTCCTGGCTACGGAGGCAGCTGCTTCCCCAAGGACGTGAAGGCGCTGGTCAGCTCGGCCCGGGGGGTCGGCATGGATCCGGTACTGTTCGAGGCGGTGGAGGCCGCGAACGAACACCAGAAAACGGTCCTCCTGCGGAAGGTATGCTCCGCCCTGGGACGGTTGGACGGTTTGACGGTTGCCGTGTGGGGGCTCGCCTTCAAGGCAGGTACGGACGACATCCGTGAGAGCCCGGCGATTCCCCTGATTCACGGCCTGCTCGAGCGCGGGGCGAGGGTGGTCGCGCACGACCCCCACGCCGAGGATGCGACGCGCCGGATGTTCGGGGACCGGATCCAGCTCACCGCCGAGCCGTACTGCGCGGCGAAAGGCGCCTCGGCGCTCGTGGTCGTGACGGAATGGCTCCAGTACCGTACACCCGACTTTGATCGCATTCGCGACGCAATGGCGCGCCCGCTCATCATCGACGGACGGAACCTCTGGGATCCGGCCCGGATGAAAAAGGCTGGTTTCGAGTATCACGGGATCGGACGGGTCGCGCCATGAGGGTGCTCATCGCGGGAGGCGCGGGATTCCTGGGCTCGCACCTGACCGACCGCTTCCTGGAGCTCGGCGCCGAGGTCATCGTCCTCGACAACTTCGTGACCGGGGCGCGGGAAAATCTTGCCCATCTTTCGGAGAATCCCCGTTTCCGGCTCATCGAGCAGGACGTGCTCGAGCCGCTGACGGTCGGGGAGAAGCTCGATGGTGTGTTGCACCTCGCTTCACCCGCGAGCCCGGTGGACTACCTCAAGCTCCCGATCGAGACCCTTCTCGTC